>NZ_NUYF01000009.1:0-165930 GCF_002566505.1 Bacillus sp. AFS077874 | reverse complement strand
CCTGCTGGACCTGCTGGACCCGTTGGACCAAATGGACCTGGTATTCCTTGTGGGCCTGTTACGCCTGCTGGGCCTGTTGCTCCCACTGGGCCTGTTGCGCCTGCTGGGCCTGTTGGACCTTGTGGACCTGTTGCTCCCGCTGGGCCTGGAGGTCCTCCTGAAGGACCTGTTGCTCCCGCTGGTCCTGGTGTTCCTGCTGGTCCCATCGGCCCCATTGGTCCCATATGACCTCTTGGACCTCTGTCACCGTCTTCTCCTTCTTTACCTCGCTTACCTCTTTCTCCTCGAGGGCCTGTTGCTCCTGTTGGTCCAGTAGGGCCAATAGGTCCTATTGGTCCAATTAAACCATTTGATTCATTTGAACCAAATGAATAACTAGGTGAGTAAGGAGAATTTGATACAGGTGAATCTGAAGGATCTGTATTTAGTGACATTTTTGGTTCTTCTGGTTGTTCTGATGGTTGTGGAAATCGTGGTGGTAATGGTGGTAGTGGCAAAAAAATACACCTCTCAAAAAAATTTTAATTGTACAATTTATTGTATAAAAAAAGGACAAATTGGTTCATTCTCACCATAAAAATGAGTCAAAAAATAGGTGAATACTCTATTAAAAAAATCTAATAGAGTATTCACCTATTAAAAAACCAGAAATCTTAGATTTCTGGTTTTCATAAGTTTTTAAATTTTATTAAATCAGTATGTCACATTACTAAAAAACTGATTAAAATTAGTAAATTTTATATAAACTTTAATACTATTTATTCAAATAGAGTAGTGTAGTTAATTAACCACGTAATTGAGCATTATGTGTTTCTTCTACAGCTTTTAATACTTTTGAATGAGCTTTAGTTACTTCTTTATCCGTTAAAGTGCGTTCTGGATCGAAATATGTTAATGAGAAGGCAACTGATTTTTTACCAGCTTCCATCTTATCACCTTCGTATAAATCAAAGATTGTAGCATCCTTTAGAAGTCTTCCACCCGTTGAACGAATTGTAGATAGAATATCACCTGCAAATACTTTTGAATCTACTACTAATGCCATATCTCGATTCATTGATGGGAAACGAGGAATTGCATTGTATAAAATGTCATCAAATTCAGTATTTAATAGCTTTTCAAGAGATAATTGGAATACATACGTTTCTTTAAGATCCCACTCTTTTTGAGTAACAGGATGAACTTGACCGATAAAACCAATTTCTTCTCCGTTTAATAAGATACTTGCAGTACGTCCTGGGTGTAATTCTTCTTTTTTAGCTGCAACGTATGAAATTTTACTAGTTAAACCTAATTCAGTAAATAAACCGTCTAAAATACCTTTTACAACATAGAAATCTACAGCTTTTTTCTCGCCTTGCCAAGCATGTTGCAACCATAAACCAGTTAGCGCTCCTGCTAAATATTCTTCTTCATGAGGAAGATCGTTCTTTTCCTTTGTTAAGAATACAGAGCCTGTTTCGAATAGTTGAACATTTTCTTCTTTACGTGCAACATTGTATGCAATAGCATCTAATAAATGTGGTACTAAACTGAAACGTAGCTCACTGCGTTCTTCACTCATAGGTAAAGCTAAACGTACAGGTTCTGCATCTACTGTTTCTAGTGCAAAGCGTTTTACTTTATTATTGCTTGTTAGAGAGTAAGTTACAGCTTCGAAAAGACCTGCATGCTGTAAATACTGACGAATTTTTCTACGTTTTGCTTGATAAGGTGTTAATTGTCCACGACTAGCAACACCTGTTGGTAAAGTAGCAGGAATATGATCATAGCCATATAGTCTTCCTACTTCTTCAACTAAATCTTCTTCTATTGAAAGATCACCACGACGACTTGGAACAGTAACTGTAAATACTTCACCATTCTTGGTAGCTTTTAATCTTAAGCGACGGAAAATATCTTTTACTGTTTCAGCATCAATTGATGTACCAAGTACACCATTAATCTTACTTACAGAAACTGATACTTTTTTAGCATCTTCAACTAAATTGTCGGCAATTACAGTACCTTCTACAATTGTTCCACCAGCTAGTTCAGCCATTAACTGAGCAGCACGTTCAGAAGCAGGGAATGTACGAGAAGCATCAATACCTTTTTCAAAACGAGCACTTGAATCACTACGTAAGCCTAGGTCTTTTGAAGTTTGGCGAACACTTTGACCTCTGAAAACAGCTGATTCAATTAAAACGTCTACAGTTTCAACATCAACTTCAGTATTTTGACCACCCATTACACCTGCAACTGCTACCGCTTCTTTTTCTGTTGCGATGACTAAATTATGTGGCTGTAATGTGCGTTCTTCGCCATCAAGTGTAACGATCTTTTCGTTTTCTTTCGCATGACGAACAATAATTTGATTACTATTTAATTTATTAAAATCAAACGCGTGTAACGGTTGACCATATTCAATTAAAATATAGTTCGTAATATCAACCACATTATTAATCGGACGAATACCAGCACTCATTAAACGAGCTTGCATCCATAATGGTGAAGGACCAATTTTTACACCTTTCACTAATTTAGCACTATAGTATGGTGCATCTTCTTTTGATTCAATTGAAACTGAAACATAATCAGCAGTTGTAGCTGATTGAGCGCTAATCGCTGGAAGTTTCACGTCACGATCTAAAATTGCTGCTACCTCATAGGCAGCACCAATCATATTTAAGCAATCTGCACGGTTTGGTGTTAATCCAAGTTCTAATACTGCATCATCACGATATAGTACGTCTAATGCATCTGCTCCTACTTCAGCATCACTTGGTAAAACAAAAATGCCATTTGAGAATTCTTTTGCAACTACTTTGCCTTCAATGCCTAATTCTTGAAGCGAGCAAATCATTCCTTCAGAAACTTCTCCACGTAATTTAGCTTTTTTAATTTTGAAATTCCCCGGTAAAACAGCGCCTACCTTTGCCACGATCACTTTTTGACCTTTAGCAACATTCGGTGCGCCACAAATAATTTGTACTGGTTGTTCTTCTCCAACATCAACAGTACATTTTGATAATTTATCTGCCTCTGGATGTTGTTCACGTTCCATTACATAACCAACAACAACATTTTTAATTCCTTCTGAAAGATGATCAACACCTTCAACTTCAATACCTGCTTTTGTTATTAATTTTGCAAGCTCGTCTGGTGTAACACCACTTAAATCAACGTATTCTTGTAACCATTTTGTTGATACAAACATGTTTTAGTCCCCTCCTACCTTACATTTGTTGGAATTGCTTTAAGAATCTTATATCGTTCGTATAGAAATGACGAATATCATCAATACCATATTTTAATAATGCAATACGTTCTGGACCCATACCGAAAGCAAATCCTTGAACTTCTTTTGGATTATACCCAGCCATCTCAAGTACGTTAGGATGAACCATTCCCGCACCTAAAATTTCAATCCATCCAGTGTGTTTACACATGTTACAGCCTTTTCCTCCACATTTCATACAAGAAATATCCATTTCTACTGAAGGCTCAGTGAATGGGAAGAAGCTTGGGCGTAAGCGAATTTCACGATCTTCACCAAACATTTTTTTCGCAAAAAGTTGTAAAGTACCTTTTAAGTCACTCATTGAAATGTTTTCACCAATTACAAGACCTTCGATTTGCATAAATTGATGAGAATGAGTAGCATCATCGTCATCACGGCGATAAACTTTACCTGGACAAATTATTTTAATTGGTCCTTTTTCCACGTTTGCTTCCATTGTTCTAGCTTGAACAGGTGAAGTATGAGTTCTCATTAATGTTTCTTCAGAAATATAAAATGAATCCTGCATATCACGTGCTGGATGACCTTTTGGTAAATTTAGTGCTTCGAAATTATAATAATCCTTTTCTACTTCTGGACCTTCTGCGATTTCATATCCCATTCCAATAAATAAATCTTCAATTTCTTGAATAACCGCTCTTAATGGATGAGCTCCACCAGCATGAACTGGTCTTCCTGGAAGTGTTACGTCAATTGATTCACTTTCTAATTTTTCATTAATTGCATTTTGTTCTAATACAACTTGCTTTGCTTCAAGTTTTTCTTGGATTGCCGCACGTACTTCATTAGCTACAGCTCCCATTTTAGGGCGCTCTTCAGGAGTTAAATCCTTCATTGCTTTCATTGCCTCAGTAATCGGACCTTTTTTCCCTAGATAGGCAATTCTTATTTCATTTAATACTTTTAAATCTGTTGCTTCTTCTATTTGCTTAATCGCTTCTGATTGTAAAGAAACTAAACGCTCTTGCATGAATAATCCTCCTATTCAAATTCATAAATTTAAACATAAAAAAACCTCGCTCCCAAAAAAGGGACGAGGATTGATCGCGGTACCACCCTAATTAACAGTTATTATGTTACAAAAAACTAACTGCTCACTTCATTCATATAACGATCTACTTAGATAGACCGAGTCGCCTTTACATTCAAAAATGGTCCCGGCGCTAGCTCAAGAGGTGAATTCAATTTGGTCTACTATAAAAGTGCTTACAGTCTACGGCACCTTTTCCCTAAATAGAGATTCAAATTTACTATTCTCTGTCATAGCTTTTTATGTATTAAATTTTCTTAATTAATTATATTGATTTTTTTCAATTAATGCAACTGCTCAACATAATTATTTACTAAATGATTTGAATCATTTTTACTGACCCAGAAATCTCAATTATTTTCGATGCCTCAAAGACTATACATTAGAATCCCTGCTGCAATACCAACGTTTAATGATTCAGCTTTACCGTAAATCGGTATATATAGATTTTCATCAGTTAATGAAAGTAATGTTGAATTCACACCTTTACCTTCATTTCCTACAATAATGGCAAAACGATTTGTAACGTTTACTTCATTAAATGGTTTTGCATTTTGAAGAGATGTTCCGTAAACAGTTAATCCTTTATCTTTTAAATTAGAAACTACTTCAACTAAATCACCACGTAATATTGGTAAATGGAATAATGATCCTTGCGTGGATCGAATTGTTTTAGCATTATATAAGTCACTTGTACCCGAACCTAAAATAACCCCATCAAAACCAGCCGCATCCGCTGTTCGAATCATTGTTCCAACATTCCCTGGATCTTGAACTTCATCAATTAATAATAATTTTGACACTTTCTCAAAATCAATTCTAACAAAAGAAAATTCAATAATTGCAAAAATACCTTGAGATGTTTCTGTTTCGCTTAATTCCTTGCTAACCTCTTTAGATATATACGTAATTTCAAATGACCCTGTCGAAAAATTAGAAGGTAAGTCAATCTCTTCACTAATTAATAAATGAAGAATCGGTGCATCTTGCTTAATTGCCTCCTCGACTAAGTGAAAACCTTCTACGATATATTGTTTAGCTTTATCTCTTCCTTTTTTAGTATGTAGCTTTTTCCAAGCCTTTACAGAATTATTTTGTATGGAATCAATTTGTTTCATAAGTTTCCTTTACCTTTCATCGTATCTCATATCGTTTATCATACATAAAATCGTTTCCGTTTACAAATACTACATAAAGCTTAATATGAAAGGAGAATCCAAATGAATTTTAATATTCGCGGAGCAGTTCTTCACAATATTTCAGGTAATAAAAGTGATCAATTAGAAGCAACAATTGTAGATGCTATTCAAAGTGGCGAAGAAAAAGTATTACCAGGTTTAGGTGTACTTCTCGAAGTTTTTTGGAATCACGCTTCTGAAAATCAAAAGCATGAACTACTTACAGTTTTAGAAAATGGAGTAAGCCACTAAACTAATCTGTTAAAAACATAGAAAAGGACTAACTTTTCGTTAGTCCTTTTATTTTGATTATTTCGTTTTACCTGTTAAATCCTCGATCGAATTAATCTTCATATATTCTGGTACGACTAAGCCTAATTTTGTCCCTTTTAAATTCGGTCCAAGATCAACCAATTGTTTTTTATACTCATTCATATAATCTTTATGAGTTGTCGGAAGCCAAGCTGCGACCATTGCATCTGCACTTCCATCTGAGATACCAGCAAACATTGGTCCTGCCTCAACCTGTTTTAATGTAACGTCATAGCCTTGGTTTTCAAGTACTTTTCCAATCACATTTGTACTGGCAACTTCAGATTCCCATGAAACATAAACGAGACTAATTTTTTCACCATTTCCTTTTGTAGCATCCTTCGTCCATTTATTTACTTGATCTTGATGCTTTTTAATCCATTTCGCCGCTGCATTTTCAGGTTTCGCACCTTCTTGAATATCACTCATCACTTCTTCCATATCAGATGGTTTCCATGAAAAGTTATCTAAAATCTTGTACGCACCAGGAGCGTCTTCTTTTAATCCTTTTCTAACCACTGTATGAATTTCTTCATCCTTACCAAATGACCCTTTTGGATCTTCTAAATACTTTAATTTATATTTTGAAAACATCCAGTGGGGTGTCCATCCTGTAACGATTATAGGTTCTTTATTTTCATACGCTTTTTTCAATTCAGCAGTCATCGCAGCTGAAGATCCTTCTTTTAAAGTCCAATCCTTTAAATCGTAATCCTTCATCGCTTTTTCAGTTGCTTTCATTAACCCAGCTCCTGGATCAATTCCGGTAATCTCAAAATTAACCCCGGTACCTATTTTATTTGAAGCTGTTTTTTGATCCTTGCCACCTGCAAAGGCAACTGAAATGGCCGAAATACAAAAGATTAATACAGTAAATCCATAAACATATTTTTTTGCAAATTTTTTCCCATAAGCAGGTTGACGAAGATTTTGAGAAATTCGATCCAGAATAATTGCTACGATAACAATTGATATTCCTGCCTCGAATCCTTCCCCTACCTTAATCTGGGTTACAGCTCGATAAACCTCTGCACCTAATCCTGGAGCACCTACTAGTGATGAAATAACTACCATCGATAATGCAAGCATAATACTTTGATTTATACCAGCTAAAATGGTAGGTGCTGCTAAAGGTAGCTGTACTTTAAAGAGTCTTTGCCACGTTGTTGATCCAAAAGCGTTAGATGCCTCTATTAAATCATTTGGAACCTCTCGTATACCTAAATTCGTTAATCGTATTGTTGGAGGAATTGCAAAAATGACAGAAGCTAAAATACCAGGAACTACACCAATTCCGAAAAAGAGTATTGCTGGAATTAAATAGACAAATGCTGGCATTGTTTGCATAAAGTCTAGTATTGGTGTAATCACTTGTTTCACTCGATCGTTTTGCGACGTCCAAATCCCTAAAGGAATTCCAATTACAACCGTTATAACGATTGATGATAAGATCAATGCTAACGAATCAACTGTAGCATCCCAAAGTCCAAGATTATCGATTAATAACAAGCCAAGTAACGTAAACAGACCAACTGTCCACCTACTTGTATAAAAAGCTAGTAATGAAATTAATATGATTAGAATAATAGATGGGCCAAGTCCTAATACTTTAACAAGGTTATTTAAAAGGGTTTCTGTGATGTTGGTTATTGCGCCAAATAGAGGATGGAAAGTTTTAATGATTAAATCGACAATTTTATCAATCCATTCTGCTAATGGAATTTTTGGAATACCCATATGTTTAACCTCCCTTTATATTTAAATCGTCTGTTTTACCCGCTAAAGCACCGATTACTGCTCCACGGATAATGACACCTTTTAATCGATCATTTTTATCTATAACTGCTAATGGTAGTTCAGAAGTTGCAAGTGCTCCAATTACATCTGTTAATAAAGTATCTTCATAAACAGACACAATTTCCTTCTGCATAGCTTCCTCTACCGATTTATTTTTAATAAGAGCATTTGAAGCATCATCAGCAGTAATTGCTCCAAGTAGCTTTTGTCTACGATCAACCACAAATATACTTGAATATCCTTGGTCTCTCATTACTTGTAAAGCTACACGTGGTCCACGGTCAGGCGTAATTCTTTCAGCACGCTTCTGCACATGAGCCGCCGTTAAAACTTTTGATAGATCTACATCTTCTACAAATCGTTCAACATATTCATTGGCTGGATTTACCATAATCTCCTCAGGAGAACCAATTTGCATTATGTTACCATCTTTCATAAGAGCAATCCTGTCTCCAATTCGAAGGGCTTCATCAAGGTCATGTGTAATAAATATAATCGTTTTTTTCATCGTCTCTTGCAGTTCTAATAATTCGTCCTGCATATCTTTACGAATTAATGGATCGAGCGCACTAAATGCTTCATCCATTAATAAAATATCCGTGTCACTTGTTAGTGCCCTTGCAAGGCCAACACGTTGTTGCATACCACCACTTAATTGTGATGGGAACTGATGCTCATAACCTTTTAAGCCAACTATTTCTAATGACTTCAAAGCTTTTTCAGTTCTTTCTTCCTGTGAAATATTTTGTACTTCTAAACCATATTCCGTATTTTCAAGAATTGTCTTGTGTGGGAACAGAGCAAAATTTTGAAATACCATACTAATTTTTTTACGACGAACATCTCTTAACTGCTGAGGATTCATTTTTACAATGTCCTCATCGTCGATCAAGATTTGCCCAGTAGTTGGTTCAATTAAACGATTAAGCATTCGAATCAAGGTCGATTTACCACTACCTGACAAACCCATTACAACAAAAATTTCACCTGGGAATATTTCAAAGCTTGCATTATTTACCCCGATTGTTGAGTTTGTCTGCTCTAAAATTTGCTTTTTTGAATATCCCTTTTCTAGTAACTTTATGGCGTTCTTTGGAGACTTACCGAAAACCTTTGTTACGTTCTTCACTTTAACTTTTGCTTTCATTAACTCACCTCAAAACTTTATATTTATTTTGCTTCTCCATATTTTAAATAAGGATTCTCCCCATAAAAAAAATCAGCCAAGTACTAATTAAGTCTTGGCTCCTTAAGAAACTCCACTTACAAAATTGGAGTCTAAATTTTATTTATTAGCTTTAAAAAATTCCCTAAGAAACCATTTTTCAAACTCTATTTCCGAGTATCCTTATTTGAAAAGCGTGCATTCATGATAACAATAAGATATGACAAAACTATTTCAAACAAGTTATAGGAATAATACAATTTGTTTCAGTTCGATAACGTTAAGGTATGAAAAAGTGGGAAAATCAGGTTGGTTAGGTATGTAGAAGAAGCAAAAAAACCTTAATAAATGAGGTTTATTCGGAGATATGAAAATTACTTTATCAAGTAAGTTTCATGGGGATGTAAAAAAGCAAGATGTTGAGGTTTAATTACTCATAATGGGTTCATGAGGTACTATAACTACAAAATCTTGGTTTTTAGTTCCTTATAAGGGGTCACCTAAAATACAAGATGTAAGCAATTTTAATTTAAAACTACAAAAAAAAATCCCTCAATAAATGAGGGATTGATTTTTCTTAATTATATGTTATACGATCTACTGTATCGCGATCTAATCGTTTGATTACTTCTACGATTAATTTAACTGTATTTTCATAGTCATCACGATGAAGAATTCCAGAATGAGAATGAATATATCTCGTTGGAATTGTAATTGCTAATGCTGGAACGCCTTTCATAGTAATATGCATTGAACCAGCGTCAGTTCCTCCACCAGGCATGGCTTCATATTGATATGGAATTCCAATTTCATCTGCTACATTTACTACAAATTCACGTAAATCTTTATGAGACACCATTGATGCATCATATAAAACGATTTGTGGGCCTTTGCCTAATTTACCTTGTGCTTCTCTTTCAGATACACCTGGCATGTCACCTGCAACACCGACATCTAATGCAAAACCGATATCAGGTTCAATTTTATACGTAGATGTTTTTGCACCACGAAGTCCTACTTCTTCTTGTACTGTTCCAACTCCAAATACGATATTTGGATGTGCTTGGCCTTGTAATTGTTCTAAAACGTCAATTGCAATCGCACAACCGATACGGTTATCCCATGCTTTTGCTAATAATAATTTTTCATTTTTCATCGTTTGGAATTCAAAATATGGAACAACTTGGTCTCCAGGACGAACCCCAAATTCTAATGCCTCTTCTTTACTTGAAGCACCGATATCAATAAACATATCCTTAATATCTACTACTTTTCTTCTTGCTTCTGCACTCATAATATGAGGCGGTTTCGAGCCAATAATACCTGTAATATTACCTTCTTTTGTTGAAATGGTAACACGCTGAGCAAGCATTACTTGGGACCACCAGCCACCAATTGTTTGAAAACGTAAAAATCCTTTATCATCAATTTGTGTAACCATAAATCCAACTTCATCAAGATGTCCAGCAACTTTAATTCTTGGACCATTCGGGTCTCCGGTTTTAACTGCTATTAAGCTTCCTAAATTATCAGTTACAACCTCATCAGCAAGTGGTGTAATATATTTTCTCATTACTTCACGTGGTTCATGTTCAAATCCAGCTACGCCGTTTGCATCTGTTAGTTCTTTTAACATTTGTAACTTTGCATCTAAAGTAGACAAACTCATCCATCCTTTTTTTAATTAAGATTATGTACATATAACATTATACAATTTGGGATTCCTTTTGACAAAATTTTTAGATAGTTCTTCAGCCCTTGGTATTAAAACATATAAATTTTATATTAATTTTCTCTAAATTATTTGTGGGGTATAATAATAAAGCTTATAAATTATTACTAGTTTTTTAAATTAACCATCTGGAGATTAATATGATAACAACTTCCGCTTTATATAAAGAAGCATTTTCCTTTATATCACAATGCTATAAGGAACTCGATAAATCCGATCAAATAGAAAAACGATTAAAAAGTATCGAAGCTGAAATACGAGATACTGGTTTTTACACTCATACTTATGAGGAATTAGAGCACGGTGCGAAAATGGCGTGGCGCAATAGTAACCGTTGTATCGGTAGACTATTTTGGGATAAGCTTCATGTTTTAGATGCTCGCCATATTAACGATGATAAAAGTATAGAGCACGAAATATTGCATCATATAAGCTATGCTACAAATTCAGGTAAGATTCTGCCTACAATTACAATTTTCAAACCAAAACTAGGAACAATTAATTCTCTTAAAATCCATAATCACCAGCTGATCCGATATGCTGGCTACGATACTGAAAATGGAATAATTGGAGACCCAAAATCGATCGAGTTTACAAAGGAATGTGAGAGTCTTGGTTGGAAAGGGAATTGTACTAACTTCGATATTTTGCCTATTGTTTATTCATTAGACAATCATGAACCAAACTATTTTACGATCCCAAATGAAATCGTACTCGAAGTACCGATCGAACATCCTGAATATGATTTTTCTCCTTTAAATACTAAATGGTATGCTGTCCCGATGATATCAGATATGACTCTAGAGATTGGTGGTATATCTTATAGCGCTGCTCCATTTAATGGATGGTATATGGGAACTGAAATCGGTGCTCGAAATTTTGCTGATGAATTTCGTTTTAATCTGTTGCCTAAAGTAGCAAAAATTATCGGTCAAGATACAAAAAGAAACAGTACACTTTGGAAAGATCGTGCACTAGTTGAATTAAATATTGCCGTTTTATATTCATATAAAAAAAATGGTGTTAGTATTGTTGATCATCATTCTGCTGCACAGCAATTTCTTCAATTTGAAAAACAGGAAGAATCATGTTGCCGTAGGTTAACAGGTAATTGGAAGTGGTTAATTCCTCCTATGTCGCCTGCTACAACTCATGTATTTCATAAACGATACGATGATACAATCATTAAGCCAAATTTCTTTCCAAGATAATCATTCTAGTTATAACCTTAATGAACTGACACATTTGTAGTTATTTCATTAAGGTTTTTTCTATTATTTGGTACAATATTAAGCAACGGCATAATTTTCTAAAAATTAAATAAAGGAGTAATTCAATGATTTTATTTCAAACTGACAATCTTACAGTATTTCAAAGTGCATTATTTCAAACAAACTCAACAGTTGTAGCAACCGACGATTGTATTATTATTGTGGATCCAACTTGGTTACCTCATGAAATAAATGAGATAAAGGAATTTGTTGAATCAATAAAAAATGAACGACCAATTTATTTATACTTTACACATGGAGATTTTGATCACATTATAGGTTATTATGCATTTCCTAACGCTAAGACTATTGGTAGTGAAAATTTACATAACCATCCTGAAAAAGATATTAAACTTTCAAAAATCCGTCAATTTTACAATGATAATTATATTAATCATGCCTGGCCAATACAATTTCCAAAAATTGATTTAGTTATTAGTGAAGATGGGCAGGAAATAAAAATTGGACAGACAACATTAAAATTTTATCATTCTCCTGGACATACGAAAGATGGATTATTTCTTTATATTGAAAATTTAGGAATATGGGTTACAGGTGATTATTTATCTGATTTTGAACTTCCGATTGTATTTGATAGTGTAAAAAGCTATTACAATACTTTAGATAAGGCAGAAGAACTAATTAATAAGTTTGAATTATCATTGTTAGTTCCAGGCCACGGTCAAGTTTCATCAAATAAAGAAGAGATTGCTACTCGAATTGAGCTAGGTAGAAGTTACTTAAAAAGACTTCAAAAAGCTATACAGAATAATAATGAGGCAGAAATAAATTCATTAGAAAAAGAGTTTTCATTTCCTTCTGGTTTCACAAAATATTGTCATGAATCAAACGTTAATAACATGAAAAAAGAATTTAGTTTCGTTTAAGAAATCTATTCAAATAAAGAAAACTTGCCGATTGGCAAGCCTTAAGGCGAAGACAGAGGTTTAGTTGCACTTATACTTTATTCCTAAAATTGGATACCACGTCGAATTAACTTCCTCGTTGCCAATTTATACTTTAAAGTGAAAAAAAATCCTTAACAAATGTTAAGGATTTTTTAAACGAATTATTTTAAGTTAGCTTTTGCAGCGTTTGCTAATTCAGCAAATGCTTTTTCGTCAGCAACAGCTAGGTCAGCTAACATTTTACGGTTAACTTCGATACCTGCTAATTTTAATCCGTGCATTAAACGGCTGTAAGAAAGTCCGTTCATACGAGCAGCCGCGTTAATACGAGTGATCCATAATTTACGGAAATCACGTTTCTTTTGACGACGGTCACGGTAAGCATACATTAATGATTTCATAACTTGTTGGTTTGCAACTTTGAATAATGTATGTTTAGAACCGTAATAACCTTTTGCTAATTTAATAACCTTTTTACGACGAGCGCGTGTAACTGTACCGCCTTTAACTCTTGGCATATTGTTTCCCTCCTAGATATCTATCTAATACGTTTATCGTTCTTATTTCATGTTTGTAAGCATAAAGCGGATACGTTTGAAATCGCCTTTGCTTACTAATGAAGCTTTACGTAATTTACGTTTTGCTTTTGTAGATTTGTTAGCGAATAAGTGGCTTGTGTATGCACGACCACGTTTTAATTTACCTGATCCAGTCTTTTTAAAACGTTTTGCTGAACCACGGTGAGTTTTCATTTTAGGCATATCGTGTTTCCTCCTCAAATAAATTACTTTTCGTTTTTAGGTGCTAAGACTAAGAACATACTACGACCGTCCATTTTTGGATGTGACTCAACAGTTGCAACTTCTGCACAAGCAGTTGAGAAACGATCAAGTACTCGTTGTCCAATTTCCTTATGCGTAATAGCGCGTCCTTTGAATCGAATAGACGCTTTAACTTTATCGCCTTTTTCTAAGAACTTAATTGCATTACGAAGCTTTGTGTTAAAGTCATGTTCATCAATTGTAGGACTTAAACGAACTTCTTTCATGCTAATAATTTTTTGGTTTTTACGGCTCTCTTTGTCTTTCTTTTGTTGCTCGAAACGGAATTTTCCGTAGTCCATAATTCGACATACAGGTGGTTTTGCCGTTGGTGCTACCATCACTAGATCAAGATTAACATTCGAAGCTAACTCAAGAGCCTCTTGTTTTGTCTTGATTCCAAGTTGATCTCCGTTAGGACCAATTAATCGAACTTCACGAGCACGAATTCCATCGTTTACCATCATGTCTTTGCTAATAGTAAAACACCTCCAAGGTATTGTAAGAATGATCTTAATTTGTATCGTTGAAGCAATCATAACCCAACAAAAAAGTGTGGGTATATAAATACACCCACACTGACAGTATCAAAGTAATTAATGATTCTGTTACCTGATAACAGCCTTGTAGCGTCATCCAGGTGAGAAGCGGGTGCTTCTTCTTCAACAAATAAGTATTCTTTTCTTTCGTTACTATAACATAGCGACATGATGTTGTCAATATTCGTATGCTTTGTTCGCAACGAAATTTATTATATCAAAGAAACTTATTTATGACAATGCTTTTTTAAATTATAAAATTTCATTTCAATTTTTCCTGTGAAAACTCTTGTAATGTATGTATTAGGACTCGTTCTTGAAAGATATTTTGAAGTGTAATGATTAATGAAATATCGACTGATGAAGTGTATAAATGAATTCTTTTAGGTGCAATTGCCGTTAAGGGCAAAATTAATTCGTTATCAATATACTCTCTATTTTCCACTTGTTTTCCATATTCTTTTAGTACATCTTTAGTAAGTGGTAAAAATAGATGATCATATACGCTAAATTTTCCGTCAAACACTATATGCACTTGAGGAATAAGCGCATCCGTTTTAAGTACCTGCTGTCTTAGATTCTCAATAAGATTCTGGTATTCGTTTTCTAATTTGTACTCATCTATTGCAATTTCACAAACATAAGCTAACTGCTTATAATATTCCTTCAAACGAAATGTAATAAAAGAATCGAAGCTAAAATTTACTCCATCTTTTAAGTACTCAGAAAGTGCATATGAAACTAAATTCTTACTTCGTCTAATTTTTTTCTGGTTTGGTATGCTTCTTCTAGTTCCTCTTAATAATGATTGTGCGATCGGTATGATTTGACTTTGCTCGTCTTCCTCATAGAAAAAAGATGTATGTAAAATGGATTGAATCCACTTATCTTCTTTTTGAAGTAAAATAAATTGTACTAGTGTCGGAACTAAAATACTTTTTATTAAATCTTCAGTGTTTTGAGGAAATGTGATTAAAATTGTATTGATTTTGTGTCTTCTTAAAATGTATGGTCTCGATTGCTTTTTTAAGCGTTTTTGTAATCGTTCGTAGACATAAGCTGCGTCAATGGGTTCATTGAAAAAAATTTCAATCACCCTGTTCCCCCCTTTCTAGCACCACCTAGTCCTATATATATTAAAGAAATAATTAAAAAATGACGCAAAATCACTTAGTAATTTGTGATTTTACGCCATTTTTTGATTTTTTTATGAATGTCTTAAATTTGAACCAGAAATTTTAACTGGTTTGGCTAAAAACTTAACACGATCTACAATACGTGCTGCTTTAACCCTTTCTTCTTCTCCACGTTGAGAATATGTTAAGTGATGCTCTAATTGATTTAAATCAGCATTAGATGTAAAGAAGGTAGGCAATTTTTCTAGCATGCGGTATTGCAGAATTGTACCTAATATTTCATCTCTTGCCCAACTAGACATTTGCTCTGCACCAATATCATCTAACATAAGAACTTCCACTTTTTTTACAGCTTCAATTTTTTCCTCTAATGTGCCATCACTAATAGAGCTTTTTAGTTCTCGTAAAAATTCAGGTAAATATACGAGCATTGAAGTTATTTCTTCCTCTGCTAGTTCATTTGCTATAGCACCAAGAATAAACGTTTTTCCAACCCCAAACGGACCATGTAAATATAAACCTTGAGCCATTTTTCCTTTTTCATAATTCATAATAAACTGTCTAGCAGCAGAAATTGCTTCAAAACGTCCAGGGTCTTCTAAAGACAAGTTTGACATAGAAGCTTGAAGAACATCCTTTGGTAAGTACATGCATTTTATCAATGACTCATGTTTTTTGCGTTTATCGTTTTTCACACCATTTGGACAACGATCATATTGAACATCAATTCGTTTTCCTTGAATAATCAAATGAGGATGATAACCATGCACCATATTTTTACACTCATTAAAAGATGGGCAATCTTCACAATTTACACTTTGTCCAATATACTCATATAGCTTAACTAGGCTACTATCAATCATTTGATCCGTAATTTCATTTTTATGCTCAGCTAAAAATGAAATTATTTTTGGGTGACTACGGACTTCTTGTCGCATTTTTTGAAATGTGTCCTGGAATTGTTTATTTTTCATTAATGCACTAAATGCGTTTTGAATAGGTTCCATTAGCGTCCTCCCATTTAACGTTTCTTTTTATTTTTAAACATTTCTAGTTCTTTTTCTAATCGTTTTCGTTCTTCATCTATCGAAGAATCATTTTGGTTATTGATTGTTGCCGGTGCAGTCTGTGAATCATTCGACTCACTCGATTGAAGCCAGTCAGGTACAATCTCAGTTCGAATTGATTTATTTCGTCTATTACTTGAGCGAGTTTTAGCAGCAGTTGCACTCTGTTTAGTTTCTTCAAACTCTTTACGGGCAAGATCCATAGCCTGTTTAACGGTTGTTACACCTTTTCTCGCCCAATGACTTGCTATCTTAATTACGTAATTTCTAGAAAGCTTTTTATCTAAACGAATCATGACATAGTCAATTAACACATTTGCGACTCCAGGTAGAAGCTTTTGATCAATCATAATCTCTTCAATAATTTTCAAATCAGCTTCACTTGGTTCAGCTCCACCCGATATCTCCTTAAGATACCTGCGAGGAGAAATTGTTTCGAAGCAATGAATTAATTTTTCTTCTTGGGTTGATGGTTGCTCATTGCCCATTTGTCTATGCTGAATGGGTTGAACCTTTTCCACAATCGTAGGCAGAGCTTCATGATGTTGGAATTGATACCAGTCTCTTGCTTCAAGTCGAAGCGTCTCAATATTGATTTTATTATCTTCATTTAATGAGCGCATAACAATCGTTTTCATTTGAATTGGATTTATTCCATATAAAAATGCAAGTTTTAAAATCGTTTCCTTTACTTCTGTAGTAAATGCTCTTTTTGGAACAAAGGAATCAGAAATTCCATCCAAAAATAACGCATAGTCAAACTCTTCCATTTTGACAGATATTTTAATTGGCTGATTGTCTTGTAAAATTCTACGATCATTTGACGTAGAAAGATCATTACTTTGCTGAATTTCATTTAATTGCTCAACTGTTATTGCTTGGAATACCGAATCAAATGAACGTGAAATCTCACGAAACCCTTCTTTCGAAAATGCCTGTCTACTAAAAAAGGTTTTAGTTCGTTGATATTGTGTTTTTCCAATTGTTTTAAACAGAAAGATATTTAGGATAGGGTCTTCGAAAAAAGAATGAGGATCTAACGGAGATTGAAGCTCATATAGAAGCTTTTTTGTACTATTTTCAAATCCTTCATAAACTTTAAGTAAGCCGATTCCTTCAAGGATTAATCTTTGTTCATAAATTGATTTTAAATTACTTTTCATTCCAAGCATTAAAGAATGATGTGTTAACGTATTAGGATTAAGGTCCGTTTGTTCACATTCACTCCAAAGCGTCATATATAAACTTAAAGCTTGACTACCAATTATTGGTTGATACAACATCGTCAATACTTGCCTATGAAAATTATGTAAATACCCAGCTGCCATTACAGTATAAGGATCCGCAGGTAGAACATCCATCCAGTGTTGCTTATCAATAGACATTCAAACATTCCTTTCTTGTATCAAAAGAGCGAAGTATTATTCGTCTTTACCTCGCTCTTTGTTAATTAAATCTTTTAATTCATCAATGAATACATTAATATCTTTAAATTGACGATAAACTGACGCAAATCGTACGTATGCAACTTCATCTACTTTAGATAAATGCTCCATGACCATTTCACCTAGAACTTCACTCGGAACTTCTGATGTGCCACTATTTTTCAGTTCTTTTTCAATGCTATGAATAATATCTTCTAGCTGAGATAAAGAGACAGGGCGTTTTTCACACGCTTTGATCAGTCCCCTTAACATCTTATCTTTACTAAATTCCTCACGAGCTCCCTCTTTTTTTACAACTAAAATAGGATTATCTTCAACTCGCTCAAAAGTTGTAAAACGATGCTGACATTCTTCACATTCACGTCTTCTTCTAATTGAACGACCTTCATCAACTGGTCTACTATCAAGTACTCTTGTCCCATTAAAGTTACACGTTGGACATCTCATCGTTATAGTTCAACTCCAAACACTTAATTGTTTAAACGTATTATTATAACTCTATACTATAACAAATTCAAAATAAACTAAAGTTTATTTCTTAAAAGTCACAAAGCCTATTTTTCATGACCAATGAAATTTCATTATTTTATGTTAATGGAAATATTTTTCACTATGTAAAGCTAGTTCATTCTCCAGAAGGCTATTCAAAGCTAGATTGTTTAGACAATCTAATCCGCTAACCTTGAAGAAGCATTAAGCTAATCTATTTTTCGGGTATGGTAATTTAGCAAAAACAAAAAAGAGAGATGAAAAATCACCTCTCTCAATTCTTTTTAGTTACCATTTACAACTTTTACATTATCAACTTGAATGGGACCCATTCCTCTTGGTAACTCAACGTTTTCGCGAGTATCAGCTTCTAAAGCTTCAGCGATAAAGTTTGCAGCTACATTCGGATCAATTCTATCACCGCAAGTGTAAACATCGATACTTGCATAACCATGCTCAGGAAAACTGTGAATAGTTAAGTGTGATTCTGAAATGATTACGACACCACTAACGCCATGAGGAGCGAACTTGTGAAAAGCAACTTCACGAACTTCTGCACCAGAGCGTAACGCAGCATCAACAAAAGTTTCCTCAATAAATTTCATATCATTTAATTTTTCTGTATTACAACCCCATAATTCTGAAATGACGTGACGACCCATAGTATCCATATTCATTTCCCCCTTAAAATAATTTGTCATGACTTCTATTGCGAAAGTATGATCAACTACCACGGGGGAAAGTTAGTCCAAAGAGGTCCTAACCCTTTAAGTAATTAGTTATACTTTTAGAAGTTCACGAAAGTTAGTATACTTTTTTTAAATTTGAATTGCAAGATAAATTTTATTTTTTTGTTATTTACTGAATTAATTGTGAAGAAAATAAGTCTATAAGTGCGATAAATGCATGTATAACAAGGAAAAAGAGCGTACATGCTTTTTAGGGGATAGATCGCTATCTGGTATTGTATAGTGAGACTTTTGTAATGGAAATCAACGTTCTTCTTTATTAGATATTAAGTCACGTATTACATCTCAGTATAGTCATAAATTCACATTTCTCATTAATGTGTTATACAACTTCAAAAAGACTAACCAGATAAACTAGTTAGCCTTTTGTATTCGTTTACAATTTTTTATAAGTACAATATTTTAATTAAACAGTTTCAAGCTTTTTTATTTTAGATGCAACGATTGACACCAAGTCAACTACGCGTCTTGAGTAGCCCCACTCATTATCATACCAAGCTAATACTTTAACTTTTGTACCATCGATTACCATTGTAGAAAGAGAATCGATAATTGCAGAGTGTGTATTTGTATTAAAATCAATTGATACTAATGGCTCGTTACAATATTCGATAATTCCGTGCATTGAACCTTTAGAAGCTGTTTCAAATACTTCATTAATTTCTTCAACAGTTACTTCTCTCTTTAAGTCAACAACTAAGTCAACAAGTGATACGTTTGGAGTAGGAACACGTAAAGCCATACCATGTAACTTACCATTTAAATGTGGAAGTACTTTAGATAATGCTTTTGCTGCACCTGTAGTTGTTGGAATAATTGATTGACTGCAAGCACGTGCACGACGTAAATCTTTATGTGGATTATCAATATTTTTTTGATCATTTGTAAATGAGTGAACAGTTGTCATTAATCCATTAACAATTCCAAATTGCTCATCTAATACTTTTACAACTGGCGCTAAACAGTTAGTTGTACAAGATGCGTTTGAAATAATGTGATGATTTTCTAGGTCTAATTTATCATCATTTACGCCAATTACTACTGTGATATCTTCATTTTTACCAGGTGCTGTTAAAATTACTTTTTGAGCTCCAGCAGTAATGTGCATTTTTGCTTTTTCAGCATCATTAAATTTTCCTGTTGCTTCAATAACTATATCAACATTAAGCTCGTTCCATGGAAGTAACTCAGGATTTCTTTCACTAATTAATTCCACACGCTTACCATCAACGATTAAATGATCTGCATTTGCAATTACTTCACCATCAAACTTGCCATGAACTGTATCATATTTAATTAAGTGCGCTAAAGTTTCAGAAGGATAACTTGCATTAATTGCAACGATATTATAATCTCCATTTTTAATTGCTTGACGGAAAACCATGCGTCCAATTCGACCAAATCCATTTATTGCTACATTTACCATAAGTAAACCCCCAATTAAGTTATACTGTTTATTATCTCCCTGCAATTAGTATAACACATAAGTTGGATTTTGGTTAAACTATTTACATTATTTTACGAAATAATTTTATTTAATAGGTCTTTAACCTGTCTTTTTGTATCCTCAAAGTCACCATTGTTATCTATTACATAGTCAGCTCGTGCTGCTTTTTCTTTAACTGGTATTTGAGACGCAATACGTAAAAGGGCATCCTCTTTCGATAAACCATTACGATTCATCAAACGCTTTAGTTGATTTTCTTCCGACACTGTCACTACAATTACTTTTTCCACTAATTCAATTGAGTTACCCTCATATAAAAGAGGGATATCTAAAATAACAAGTGGTTCACCTTCTTTTATGTATCGATCAGCTTGTTCTTTCATTTCACGTCTTACTTCTGGATGTACTATTTCATTAAGTTGTAAGCGCTTTTCTTTATTATTAAAAATAATACTTCCGAGAAATGGTCGATTAATTTCACCAGAATTTAAAAGAACCTCACTCCCGAAAGCCTCAACAATTTTTTTATATGCAGGTTGTCCAATTTCAACCACTTCTTTTGCAATTACGTCTGCATCAACAATTGGAACATTTAATTCCTTTAAGAAATTGGAAACTGTACTTTTTCCACTTGCAATGCTACCAGTTAGTCCAAAAATTTTACCCATCTTTTATTCTCCTTACACTAGATAAAGAGGACCAAATGGAATAAATCCATTCGGATACACTCTTTCATTATTTTTATTACATCTTCATTAATCCAATTAATATTAAAAAAACACCTGGTAAAAAGGTTAACTTTTGAAGCCACAATGTTTTCGATAACACATTTCCTAATTTCATACCAAATAATAAGAATAAAGCACTTGCAGTAGATGTTACGATTGCCGTCAATAGCGGAGAAAATCCAAGTAACGATGCACCTATACCAGCCCCAAAGGCATCGAGTGAAAGTGCAAACCCAAGTAACATCGCTTCCAATCCATTAATACTACCTGAACGATCTATGTCTGCAGTTGTAGGCTTCTTTAAAATTTTTACGACAACACCTAGAATTTCAAATTCCCAGTCAATCCCTTTATCTTCTATCTCATTCTTTTCTTCTATATTTGATCCTTTATTTGATCGGTAAAATTGAAAAAGTACCCATAATCCTATACATACAAGTACAAATCCTCCGATTCTTTTTGCTATTATCGGTGAAAAAAAGTCTGTAATTGCATGCCCAATCCCCATGGATGTCATTAATATGATCCCTGAACAAGCTGCAATTGTAATGATTGATTTTAAAGGAATTTTTACTTTTCGAAGTCCATAAGTAAACCCAACACTGCAACTATCTAAGCTTAGTGCGCATGCTAGTAGTATTAATGATAGCATATTTACCATAAAAATAGGCCCCTCTCTTTCGTACTCTTGATATAGTATGAAAGAAAGGAACCTTATGTTAATTTTTTTTAGGCTGACAGACCGGGCAAAAAGAAGTACCTCTGCCGCCAACTTTTATTTTTTCTATTGGTTGGCCGCAATTATGACACTCTAAACCCTTTCTGCCATATACTTTAATGATATCTTGAAAAGTTCCTATTTGACCTTGTGAATTTACATAAGAACGAATTGTGCTTCCACCTAAATCCACAGCCTCTTGTAAAGTTGCTGTAATGGATTCGGCAAGTATTTTTATTTGTTTAGACTTTAATGATGATGCAGGTGTTTCCGGATGAATCTTAGCCCTGAATAAAACCTCATCAACATAAATATTACCTAAACCGACTACTAATTCCTGATCTAATAAAACGACTTTAATTTTTCGGTTTGTATTTTTAAGCTTTTTTCTTAAATAATCAACAGTAAATTCATCGGAAAATGGCTCTGGACCTAATTTAGCAAGTGGTGGTCCTTCATTCTCCTCACCTTTAATAAATAAATGCATTGTGCCAAATTTACGAACATCTTGATACCTAAGTTCTGTTCCATCTTCGAATAGGAATCGAACATGAGTATGAGGTGCTACAGGTTCTTCCGCTGGGAACACGCGAAATTTCCCTTCCATTCTTAAATGTGAAACAAGTGTAAAATCACTTAATTGAAATAGTAGAAACTTACCTCGACGATTTATATTTTCTACTGTTTGACCTTTTAGTAAAATCTGAAACTCATCTACTTCATTCGGTTTCTTTATTATTTTTCCCCATGAAACGATTACTGTTGAGATTGTTTTCCCAACGATTAAATCAAGTAAAGTTCGTCTGACCGTTTCAACTTCTGGTAATTCAGGCATACAAAGTCATCCTATCTATTTATTTTGCTTCAAACCAAGAATCTCCAAAATTATAATCAACCTTTAATGGCACTACTAGCTCGACTGCATGTTCCATTACTTCTGGTACGATTTTTTCTAAAATTGCTAATTCTTCTTTTGGAGCTTCTAATATTAATTCATCATGTACTTGTAAAATTAATTTTGCCTGAAGTTTTTCTGCTTTAAGACGCTCATCTAATAAAATCATAGCCTTTTTAATAATATCTGCAGCACTACCTTGAATTGGGGTATTCATCGCTGTTCTTTCAGCAAATCCACGAACATTAAAGTTTGAGCTTGAAATTTCAGGAATATAACGACGTCTATTTAAGATTGTACTTACAAATCCATCTAGTTTTGCCTTTTGAACAATATCTGACATATAATCTTTTACTTTTGGAAAACTAGCAAAGTACTTTTCAATAAATATAGACGCTTCTTTTCTTGTAATACCTAATCCTTGTGATAATCCATAATCACTAATTCCGTATACAATCCCAAAGTTAACAGCTTTTGCTTGTCTTCTCATATTACTTGTTACCTCATCAGCACTAACATGGAAAACATCCATTGCAGTCTTTGTATGAACATCAAAGTCATTTTTAAATGCATCCATTAAATTATCGTCTAGTGCTATATGAGCTAATACCCTTAATTCAATTTGAGAATAATCGGCAGCAAAGATCAGCCAGTCTTTTTTAGATGCGACAAAAGCTTTTCTAATTTTTCTACCTTCTTCTAAACGAATAGGAATGTTTTGCAAGTTAGGATCAATTGAGCTTAAGCGACCAGTTTGTGCTAATACTTGATTAAATCGTGTATGAACCTTGGAATCTGATTCATTTATCACTTTTAATAAACCTTCTACATATGTAGAATTTAATTTCCCAACTTGGCGATAGTGAAGAATTAATCGAATGATTTCATGTTCGGCCTCTAATTTTTCAAGTACATCAGCAGAAGTCGAATAACCAGTTTTTGTTTTTTTACCAGATGGTAAATTTAACTTTTCAAATAATATAACACCTAATTGCTTTGGTGAATTAATATTGAATTTTTCTCCGGCTAACTCATAAATACCCTCTTCAAGCTCTTTTAACGTATTGGCTAGTTCTGAACCCATCGTACGAAGAGTCTCTTCTCTAACTGTTACTCCTTCAAATTCCATATCACCTAAAATAAATGTTAAAGGTAATTCTAATTCTGTTAGTAGTTCAAATTGACTATTTTTTCGCAATAATTCTTCTAAAGTATCTTTTAATTTGCTAATAGCAATTGTTTTACGAACAATATATTCAGATAAAACTTCATCTGATGGCTTAGATTGCTTTGCACCCTTACCATAAATCGTTTCTGCAGTTTGAATTGAAAAATCTATTTTACCATTTACAATATCAGCAAATTCTTTATTAGACTGGGCAGGGTCATATATATATGAAGCAAGTAGCGGGTCGAAATTAACACCATTTAAATTAATTCCTCTCCACTTCAGTGCAACATAAGCGCCTTTTGCATCATATACATTCTTATTAACACGCTCATCCTCGAGCCATTTTTTAAATAAATCCGACTCTAAGCCAACAGCTGTCGGGATAAAGAAATGACCTTTTTCATTAGAAAGACCAAATCCTTGAATTTCTTCTGTATGATAATTTTCTCCGATCATTTCAACGATTAAGCTTGAATGATTCGCTAGATGTTTCTCTTCTATTGAATCTAGTACTTCATAGTTAATCTCTTCTAGATCTTCAATCGATTCTTTGATGTCCAATTTAGCTAACAATGATGTAAATCCAAGAGATTTAAAAAATTCCGCAACTTTATTCGTATCAGCTTCTGGAAGCGTTGTGTCATTTACCGTTAATTCAATTGGTGAGTTTTTATTAATTGTCGCCAATTGTTTACTCATTAAGGCTTGATCTTTATTTTCACTTAAATTTTGAAGAAGCTTCGCTCCACTTACTTCCTCTATATTTTCATAAAGACCTTCTACAGTTTGAAACTGCTTTAAAAGTTTAATTGCAGTCTTTTCCCCAATACCTGGAACACCAGGAATATTATCAGATTTATCACCCATTAATCCTTTCATATCAATAATTTGATCAGGTGTAATCTCATACTTTTCATGAATTGCTGCAGGAGTAAATTCTTCAACTTCAGTAATACCCTTTTTAGTCATACTTACAGTAATTCGATCATCAACTAGCTGTAATAAATCTCGATCACCTGAGATGACCTTTACTTCATATTCATCTTTAGAAGCTTGACCTGCAAGTGTACCAATAATATCATCCGCTTCATAATTCTCTAATTCATAACGTGCAATTCCGTATGTATCTAATAGCTGGCGCACAAGTGGAAACTGTTCACTTAACTCTGGTGGAGTCTTTTGTCTTCCACCTTTATATTCTTTAAATGTACTATGTCTAAATGTTGTTTTCCCTGCATCAAATGCAACAAGCATATGAGTCGGTTTTTCATCTTCAAGAATTTTCATTAACATCATTGTAAATCCATAAATTGCATTCGTATGTACACCTTTATCATTACTCAAAAGAGGCAATGCAAAGAAAGCTCTATAGGCAATACTATTCCCATCAATTAAAACCAATTTCTTCTTCAAAATAGATCCCCTTCCTATTACAAATCTCATTATCTTTTTATGTATTAATTTTATTTGGTTACTTTTTCAAAATTAATCGTTTCCTCATTTCCTTGCTCTTAACATTTTAACACGAACTATTCATAAAAGAAAAAGAGGTCGTCTTTGATTCAGGCATATTAAAAGTTTTTATTCACTTTTAGATTAAAGTTGAATAATTATGACTTTTAAGAATGAATCGTAAGACTACCTCTGTAATTAATTTAAGTCGATTTCTCGCTCAAAAATTAGTTCAACACATGAACCTTCTATTGCTTGCTGATTGTTTACAACTTGATGAAGGCGCCAGCCACTTTTAGCATAGTTCCCAACTACATCATAATAATGACGATTTGATGATTTCGTGTTAACTTTTACAAATTCGTATTCGTACATCTGTATCCACCCTCCGATGTATGACTCAACACTCATAATTTCCCCAAAAATTATAAAAGTAATATGATCAAATAAAGAAAACTCGTCGACTGACAAGCCTTTTAGGTAGAGGCGAAGTAGCACTTATACTTTATTCCTAAAATTGGTGATTACTCGCTGCCAATTTATACGATCTTAAAGTGCAATAAAAAGGTATCCACTAGTATGGACACCTTAAAGATAAATTAAAACATTTTTGAATATAAAAAATCCCGGAAGTATAACTACTCCCGGTTTAAGACAACTCCTTGGATGAAGGGGTTTTCATCATAACTATACCAATTATTTATTAATTATTAATAAATACAATGTAAAATCAATGTAAATGTCACATCGAAATATTTTTATTTAAGGTTACAATGAATGACGTCCCATGGCCTAGTTTACTTTCAACTTCGATTTTGCCTTTATGAGCTTCGACAAGATGCTTTACAATAGCTAGCCCTAGGCCTGTCCCTCCGGAGTTCCTACTTCTTGCTTTATCTACTCTGTAAAAACGTTCGAAAATACGAGATATATCTTCTTTTCCAATTCCAACTCCTGTGTCATTGACCCTTAAAACAATCTGATCATTTGTCTCGGAGGCAGTAATAAATACTTTACCACCAGCTGGAGTATAATGAATTGCGTTATCAACTAAATTAATAATTACTTGTTTTAATCTTAACGCATCAGCATATACAACTAACGGACTATTTAAGTATAATTTGAAGTCTATATTCTTTTCTTCTGCTTTTTGATTAAGCATTTGCTGTACATCTTCAATAACTTGTTTTGCGGATACTTCTGCAAGATCTAATTTAAAATTTTGTTGCTCAATTTTTGAAAGGTCTAATAAATCTTGAATAAGTGTCTGCATACGATCACTTTCCGTTAAAATAATCGATAAGAAGTTTTTACATAACTCATCATTTTCCATTGCTCCATCAAGTAGCGTTTCAGTAAAACCTTTAATAGATGTAATTGGCGTTTTAAGCTCGTGAGATACATTTGCAAAAAAATCTTTTCGAACTTGCTCTAATTTCTTTAATTCACTTATGTCATGGAAAACAAGTACAATTCCTTTCCACTCGTGATTTATCCCAATAATTGGTGCACCGTATATTTCAAAATGTTTTCTTTCAATTGATAACGGCAGAATGATTTGCTTTCTAACTTTTATTTCTTTTAGAAAAATTTCTTCCACGATTTCAATAACTTCTTTATGTTTAAATGCGTCATAATAAAGCTCACCCAGTATACTTCTCGAGTCAATTTTGAACGTTTCTCGATATGTTTTATTAATTAGGTTTACATGACCTCTACTATTAATTAAAACAACTCCGCTACCAATATTATGGATCAATGTGTTTAATCGATCTTGCTGCATTTCTTGTTGACTAGTCATTTCTTGAAGATTTTTTGCAAGTACATTCATTGCTTGACTTAACATTGTTGTCGATTCATTACTTTCGGCTAGTGTTCTAGCTTTATAATTCCCTTTGGATAATTCAATTGCAACTTGTGTAATATCTTCAATTGGTTTTGAAAATTGATGCGAATACCGTATTAGTAAAATTATGATGGCAAATAAAACAAAACCTAATAATGAAAATAATAACATCGAAATACTTCGGTAAACTTCTTTGATTGACTTAGTTGAATAATCAACAATCAAAAATTGTTTATTACCATGTTTATCTGTTATTTTCTTGCCGTAATATTTAGCAGCAGAATCTTTTTCGATAAATTTAGCTGCAGAATTTACTTTATCAAGTCGTTCTAGATAAGCTTTTAAATTCTTTGATGATATATTCAATTCCACATTCTCATTACTAGATTTAGCGATTAGATTATAATGATCATCAAATAAAATTATATCGATATTTAAATCCTTAGATATCTTTTTTAACGTTTGATTAGATATATTCTTTGTTAATGGGGTATTCGACTCCATTATTGAAGCAATTAAGTTCGTCTCTTTCTCAATTCTTTGATCATAGTTTGTCAGATAAAAGGATTTAAATATTTGCCCTAGTACGATTCCTAATATAACAAGAATAACGATTATTATTGCAGAGAATCCATAGAGCAATTTTCGATTTAGATTACTCATTTAGTCTTGGTTCCTCTAATTTATATCCTAATCCACGAATTGTTTTTATATAAACTGGTTTTTTCGAATCTAGTTCAATTTTTTCTCTTAAATGGCTAATATGAACATCGACAATTCTAGTGTCTCCAGCAAAATCATAATTCCAAACGGCACTTAATAATTGATCTCGAGTCAATACTCTACCTTTATTTTTCGTTAAATATAATAATAACTCAAATTCCTTAGGTGTTAACTCCAGTTTTTCACCTTGGAAATATGCTTCATAATACTCAGGTAGAATCTTTAAATCAGCAATTATTAAAGTATCAGCGTCGTCGTTTGATTGTACTGGTGTCTCAGTAATTTTAGATCTTCTTAAAATCGCTTTAACTCTAGCTACGACTTCTCTTGGGCTAAATGGTTTTGTCATGTAATCATCGGCACCAAGTTCAAGTCCTAACACTTTATCAAATTCATCATCTTTTGCTGTAACCATTAAAATAGGCGTCGTGTTTCTTTGAAGTCTTAATTCTTTACATACTTCCATACCATCTTTTTTAGGTAGCATTAGATCTAGAACAATTAATTCTGGTTTTTCCTCTACAGCCTTTTGTAAACCTTCTTCCCCATCAGTAGCTGTAACAACTTGAAAGCCTGCCTGTTCTAGGTTAAATTTGATTAAAGTTAAGATATGCTCTTCATCGTCAACTACAAGAATTTTATTGTTCATTTCATATTCCTCCAGGTCATTGTTAAACCCTCATCCATTTGTATCCTATTTTATTTATCTATATCTACTTTTTAATCATACTAAAAATTCGACCAGACGTAAAACGTAAAAAGCAGGGATGGAAAGTACATTCAAAGGTAAAACAACAAAAAAAGAATGTCAGTTGACATTCTTTAAGTTAAAAATTTTCATATAGTAGAGCATTCGATTGGTTTACTGTTGGTGGAATTACTGTTAGTTTTCCATTAGCAATTTCAGTTTGCGTTTTATTTAAAACGCTTACATTAATACATACTTCATTTAAACCTGAGTTAATTTCGACTACCTCAAAATGAATTGAAATTGTTTCATTATGATATATATGTTGATCGAATTGAAGTTCTTTTTTAATAATATGACTTCCTGGGCCAGGTAAATGTTTTGTAACTGCTGCAGAGACTAACCCGCTTATAATAAAACTTGGAACAATCGGTTTATTATATTTTGTTTGTGAAGCATAGTTGTATTGAGTATATAATGGGTTTGTATCGCCTGTTAGAGCCAGGTATAAGTAAATATGTTTTTCATCAATATGTTCTGTTACAATTAACTTTTCACCAATTGAAATGTCTTCAAGTTTTCGTCCGATTTTTGCTTTTTTAGTTAACATATTAAACCCCCTGTTTATCTTAATATTTTAAAAATTCGATAAACAACAGCAAATTTCCTTCTTAATCGGCAAAATTTTTATAAAAAACTTATAAAAAATTTTACTATTCGTCTATTCATATTTTCCCCCTTATAGAAGATAAAATTCTATCTTTCTCCTTAATAAGTAATTTAAATACTCCTATACGTACTCCCTTTAAAATCCGTATAAAAATCATGTGGTTTGTTGCATAAAAAACTTGTACATACTTATACCGAGAAACGTCATTTCGGAAACATAAGTTTTTGGTATAATTTAGTAGATAAGATGTTTAAATTAAGTGAAAAGGAGAGATGGACATGTCCTATATAGTTGATTTTAAAAATGTGTCTACGGTTGGTTTAGAGTCCTCCCCAGTAGTCGATGCACTTGCTGGTTTACGCGCTAATGAAGCTCGTTATTTTATGAACAAGTACAAACATGAGTTTACGGTCGTACCTGCTAGTGAAAGTCAGGAGACACTTGATTATGTTAACCGAATTTTGAAAGAAGAACGTGATATCGTATTCGCAGCTAAGCCTTTAGAAACTTCTAGTTTTCAAGTGGAAAATATTAAATTTACCTACGTCTATTATGAGGATGGACTTTCGGTCAACGTTATGTATACAGTTGATGATCCTAAAAAGCGTGCTGTTGGTTTTAAACTTTCTGACGGAATGGAAATTCCAGCAGAGTTAGTAGAGAAGTTTAAGTTTGCTAGGCAGAAATCGAAACTAGCTGGAACGATTCGTGGATCGTATTTTGTTATTAAAGGTGAATATTAAAGTAAACTAAAAATCAAAGACCCACAAGATAATTAGAAATTACCTTGTGGGTCTTCTTTTTAAGCTAAAACGTTCATAACGTTTTTGACAGCTGCAACTGAACGATCTAACGCTGTTTTTTCTTCAGCTGTTAAATCTAATTCGATAATTTGTTCAATACCGTTTCCGCCAATAATTGTAGGAACTCCTAAGTAAATACCGCTGTACCCATATTCGCCTTCTAAATAAGCGATTGTAGGTAACACGCGACGTTGATCCTTAAGTATAGCTTCAACCATTTCTACTAAAGATGCAGCAGGTGCATAATAAGCACTTCCGTTACCTAGTAGATTAACGATTTCTCCGCCACCCTTACGAGTACGTTCAACAATAGCATCTAAACGATCTTTTGGAATTAATTTTTCTAATGGAATTCCACCAGCATATGAATAACGCACTAATGGTACCATATCGTCTCCGTGACCACCTAAAACAAATCCAGTAATATCTTTAACGGATAAATTTAATTCTTGAGCTACAAACGTTCTAAAACGAGCTGTGTCAAGAACTCCGGATTGTCCTATAACGCGGTGTTTAGGAAAACCAGCTTCTTTGTATACTGTATAAGTCATTGCATCAACCGGATTAGTTAAAACAACGATTGTACAGTTAGGAGAGTATTTTACGATTTCACGAGTAACTGCTTTCATGATGTTTGAGTTAGTTGATACTAAATCATCGCGGCTCATACCCGGTTTACGAGCGATGCCTGCTGTGATGACTACTACATCTGAATCTGCTGTGTCAGCATAATCACTAGTACCAATAATGTTAGCATCAAATCCTTGAACTGGACTTGCTTCAAGCATATCTAAGGCTTTGCCCTTAGTAGGGTTCTCTAGTTGTGGAATATCAACTATTACGACATCCCCTAATTCCTTTTGTGCAAGCAAGAAAGCTGTTGTAGCACCAGTAAACCCAGCACCTACCACGGAAATTTTACGTCTACGAATTGACATATAAATACCTCCCTTTTGTTTACAAACACAATTTAATTATACAAGAACTGATTCCATATTTGAAATTAATTCGTTTGCAAATTCAGAACATTTCACTTCAGTAGCTCCATCCATTAGACGAGCAAAGTCATAAGTAACAACTTTTGAAGCGATTGTTTTTTCCATTGACTTAAGAATCATAGAAGCTGCTTCATTCCAACCCATATGCTCAAGCATTAATACTCCAGAAAGAATAACAGAAGATGGGTTTACTTTATCTAGTCCAGCGTATTTAGGTGCTGTACCATGAGTAGCTTCAAAAATAGCATGTCCAGTTTCGTAGTTGATATTTGCTCCAGGAGCGATACCAATTCCACCAACTTGAGCAGCAAGTGCATCAGAAATATAGTCACCATTTAAGTTCATTGTAGCTACTACATCGAACTCACGTGGTCTTGTTAAAATTTGTTGTAAGAAGATATCAGCAATGCTGTCTTTTACTAGGATTTTACCAGCTTTTTCAGCTTCATCCATTGCTTTGTTAGCAGCATCTTTACCGCTTGTTTCTACAATGCGATCGTATTCTGCCCATGTAAATACTTTATCGCCGAATTCTTGCTCAGCAACTTCATAACCCCAGTTCTTAAATGCACCTTCAGTAAATTTCATGATATTACCTTTATGAACTAAAGTTAAAGATTTACGGTTTTCTTGAATTGCATAATTAATTGCTGCGCGTACAAGACGTTTTGTACCTTCTTCAGAAATTGGTTTAATACCAATACCAGATGTTTCTGGGAAACGGATTTTATTAACACCCATCTCTTTTTGTAAGAATTCAATAACTTTTTGAACTGCTTCAGAACCTTTTTCATATTCGATACCAGCATAGATATCTTCAGTGTTTTCACGGAAGATTACCATATCTGTATCTTCTGGACGTTTAACTGGTGAAGGTACACCTTCAAAGTAACGTACAGGACGTAAGCACACAAATAAATCTAATTCTTGACGTAGAGCAACGTTTAAAGAACGAATACCACCACCAACTGGAGTTGTTAAAGGTCCTTTAATTGCGATCATGTATTCTTCAATTAAATTTAAAGTTTCTTGAGGTAACCATTCACCAGTTACATTAAATGCTTTTTCACCAGCAAGAACTTCTTTCCATTCAATTTTACGATTGCCATTATATGCTTTTTCAACAGCTGCATCTAAAACACGTGAAGATGCTGCCCAAATGTCTGGGCCTGTACCGTCGCCTTCAATAAAAGGAATAATTGGATTATTTGGCACGTTTAATTGGCCGTCTACTAATGTAATTTTTTCAGCTTGCATTACATGCTCCCCCTTGTATAAATAAATTAAATTCATTAAAATACATGCTTTTGAGAGGAAGATTCCTCTTCCTCTCTTTACTATACCACTATTATTCGAATATTAAATACTATTTTAAGTATTCAATTACTTCTTTATGCACGCTCTTCAATTGGAATGTAAGAGTTTTTCTCTGGTCCTGTATAATCTGCACGCGGACGAATAATACGATTATTTTCATATTGTTCTAAAATGTGTGCAGTCCAGCCAGACATACGGCTAATAGCAAAGATTGGAGTGAATAAATCATGTTCGATTCCTAAGCTGTGATAAACAGATGCAGAGTAGAAATCAACATTTGGTGGAATATTCTTTTGAGTTGTAACAAGTTCTTCAATTTTTTCAGACATTGTGTACCATTTTAACTCTCCAGTAATTGCACCTAATTGACGAGACATTTCTTTTAAATGTTTCGCACGTGGGTCCCCACCACGGTATACGCGATGTCCGAATCCCATAATTTTAGCTTTAGCATCCATTTTCTCTTGAATGTAAGACTCAACATTTTCAATCTCACCGATTTCAGCTAACATTTTCATAACGCTTTCATTTGCGCCGCCGTGTAATGGACCTTTTAAAGCTCCAATCGCAGCTGTAATTCCTGAATAAATATCAGATAATGTAGCTACGCAAACGCGTGCAGTAAATGTCGAAGCATTTAATTCATGGTCAGCATGTAGTACTAAAGCCTTATTAATTGCTTCTTCAGCAATTGCATTAGGTTTATCACCAGTTAGCATGTATAAGAAATTAGCCGAAAATGATAAATCTTTATTAGGAGCGATTGGTTCAAGCCCCTGACGAATTCGAGAAAACGCTGCCACAAATGTTGAAATTTTAGCTTGAAGTTGGATTGCTTTAAGATAATTTGAATCTGAGTCCATTGCTTCAGCATTTTTATCATACAATGCAAGCATTGAAATAACTGTACGTAGTACAGTCATAGGATGTACATTTTTTAAATTAGTTGATTTTAAGTAAGTAATAACTTCTTCTGGTAGTTCAGCATTATCTGCTAATTGGGAAGCAAGTTCTTTAAGTTGATCCTTATTTGGTAATTTGCGATGCCATAATAAATATACTACTTCTTCAAAACTTGCATATTCTGCTAATTCATCAATACCGATACCTACATACGTTAATGTATCATCAATAATAGAACTTATAGAAGTCGTAGCTGCTACAACACCCTCTAAACCACTTTTAACTGTCATATTCCCCTCTCTCCTTTACGCAAAAATTTCCCTAGTATTTAATACATACATATACTGGTATAACTCTTATAAATTACCGAGTATACATAGAAAGGAACCCTACTATCATTTATTATAAACAATAATCTGACTTTTGTGAATGAAAACAATTTACTAAAATATAATTATTATGCAATTACTTAATTAATTCTACAATCCAAATGAATAGATATGCGATTCCAGCTCCAATTAAAGGCCCTACTGCAACCCCTTTAAATACCGCGACAGACAGTACAGTACCTAGTACTAATGCTGCTGTTATTTGTGGACTAGTAGCTAATAATTGTACTCCACCTTTTGCCAAAAGAGCCACGGCGATACCAGAGAGTAGTGCGATCCAGGCAACAGGGGTTTTTAACGCATCAATCAAATTTTTAAAACCGATTTCACCGGTCGCGATTGGTACTAATACAGCAATCGTAATGATCGTTACGCCTAAATTAATACCTTTTGATTGCATATAAGGAAATACTCGAACTCCTAGGGGAGTATATTTTAGTACTAACAATACTATAATTGAAATAATTAAAGAGTTATTTTTAGCAATTGCACCAATTAATAATAAAACTAAAAGAAAAATTGTCGATTCACTCATTTGTTAGTATCTCCTTAATGTATAATTTATTAATAAATACTATCAAACTTTACTATTATAAAAAAATAATTCTTGATAAAATAAGACAAGAGGACTCATTTCACTTTGGAAGGAGGTAAAAGTTTGAATAGAACATTAGTTTTTCAGATCACTCGGTTTTTATTTGTAATCGCATGTACTATTTTAGGTCTTTACGTGGCACTATTCATCTCAAAACTTACATACCCTTTCATCATTGCTTTAATCATCGCATACCTTTTAAATCCACTAGTAAATTTATTAAACGAAAAAGCCAGAATACCAAGAGGAATAGCAGCTTTTTTATCTATTATTTTACTTTTAGCTGTTCTAGCAGGATTATTTACATTACTAATTACGGAAATCATTTCAGGTTCAACCTATTTAATTCAGGTAGTTCCAGAAAGCTTTGAACGATTAATTTATTTCGTTGAAAATATTGTTACTGATAAGGTGATTCCTGTATACGACTTAATTATGAGTAAGTATAGTCAACTCGGTGCTGGTCAACAACAAACGATTCGCACAAATATACAATCGATTGGCGATTCTGCAATTAATCTAGGAAAAGAAGCATTAAACGGAATTATTGTAGGAATTAAATTAGTAATCGCTTTATTACCAAATACTGCTACCTTAATATTCGTTTCCTTATTAGCAACATTCTTTATTAGTAAAGATTGGTACAAAATAAAAAATTTATTCGCAAAATATACTCCAGATCGAATTCAACATTACAGCAAAACAATTTTTATTGATTTACGAAAAGCTTTATTTGGTTTTATTAAAGCACATATCACTCTTATTTCTATGACGACAGTGCTAGTCTTAATCGGATTATTAATATTAAGAATTCCTTTTGCTATCACTATAGCTATTCTAATCGGTTTCATCGACTTACTTCCTTACTTAGGAACTGGCTTAATTTTCGTACCATGGATCTTATATACGTTTTTGTCTAACGATTATAAATTAACGATTGGTCTCGCAATTTTATATGGTGTTGTAATTGTCCAACGTCAACTTGCAGAGCCAAAAGTTCTATCTTCAAATATTGGATTACAACCACTTCCTACTTTAATCTCGTTATTTGTTGGTTTTAAATTTTTTGGTTTACTAGGATTAATTGCCGGTCCAGTAACTTTAGTAATTTTATCAACCTTATACCGAGCAAGAGTCTTCCATGAACTTTGGTATTATATTAGAGGTTCGAATTAAACTCAAAATCAAATTTTTATTTCTTTGCAAAATAAAACGAGAAAGCTAACTGCTTTCTCGTTTTTTGTCTCTTATAAAAAATCTTGTGCATTTTTAATGTTTATTTCTTTATAAATCCAGTCCAAACAACATTACCTTTTAGTCTTTTCATAACAAAATAAATAAGTTGTTGAACAAATTTGATTCTAATTGGTTTAATTAGCAACACGATTGCCAGTAAGTCGGTAATTGGTCCTGGAATAAAAAACAGGAGGCCAATTAGGAAAAATGATAATCCCTCTATCATGATTAAATCTGGCATTTTGCCTGCCCGCATCTGTTCTCCGGCTTGTTGTTTAACTGTAACCCAAACGGTTCTCATGATATATATACCGATCAAAAGCGTACCGATTAGCCAAAGGAATACTGATAAGGAACCAATTACTCTACCAAGTAATGTTAAACAGATTAAATCAATTAATGGGATTAACAATAGCCAACCAACAAGTTTTTTCATGATAGTTTCACCTCTTGCTTAGAATTAAATGTATCTCTTAATAATCTTATTCATGTCAATAAATAAAGAGAAGGAAACTTTGTCCTTCTCTTTATTATATCTTAAAATATGCTTTTATGTCCTGTACTAACTATTCCTCTAGAAGCATCTACTGTAACAGCTTGACCGTTTACTAAGATGTTTGTTGCATTTTCAACTCCAACAATTACTGGAATTCCTAAGCTAACACCTACTACTGCAGCATGGCTAGTTAATCCACCTTCTTCAGTAATAATAGCTGCTGCTCTTTCAATCGCTGGCATCATGTCTCTATCTGTGCTATTTGTTACAAGAATACTTCCTGGTGTAACTTTCGAAACAGCTTCTTCACCAGTTTTTGCGATGACAACTTTTCCTGCAGCAGTTTTGCGACCAATACCTTGACCTTGAGCGATCACGTCACCAACTACATGGATTTTCATCATATTTGTCATACCTGTTTCACCAATTGGTAATCCAGCAGTAATGATGACAGTATCACCATTTGAAACAAATTTAGCGTCTTGAGCCGCTTCCATAGCATGTTGTAACATTTCATCAGTTGAGTTTGCTCTTTCTCTATACTCAGTTTGAACTCCCCAAACTAAAGTTAGGCGGCGACAAATACGAATATCAGATGTAATAGCTAAAATAGGAGCTTTTGGACGATATTTTGAAATCATTTTCGCAGTATGTCCACTCTCAGTAGGAGCAATAATTGCTGCTACTTTTAAGTTTAAAGCCGTTGCTGCAACCGATTGACCAATTGCATCTGTAATTGTACCTTTATTTTCTCTTTGACGCTTTTTAAATAATTCTTCGTATTGTAAGCTTTTTTCAATTCGTAGCGCAATTGAGTTCATCATTGAAACAGATTCGATTGGATATGAACCTGCAGCAGTTTCTCCTGATAACATAATTGCATCCGTTCCATCAAGAATCGCATTTGCAACGTCACTTGCCTCTGCTCGTGTAGGTCGAGGATTACGTTGCATAGAATCTAACATTTGAGTAGCAGTAATGACTGGCTTACCTAAGTTATTACATTTTTTAATTAATAGTTTTTGAACGATTGGTACCTCTTCTGGTGGAATTTCTACACCCATATCACCACGTGCAACCATTAAACCATCTGAAACCTCAAGAATTTCATCGATATTATCGATTCCTTCTTGGTTTTCTATTTTCGGTATAATTTGAATATACTCAGCGCCATGTTCACCTAAAAGCTCACGAATTTCTAATACATCAGAAGCTTTACGAACGAAAGATGCAGCAATAAAATCAACATTTTGTTCAATACCAAATTCGATATCGCTTATATCTTTTTCTGTAATACCAGGTAGATTTACGCGTACATTTGGTACGTTTACACCTTTTTTATTTTTAACTAAACCGCTGTTTAACACTTTAGTACGAATATCATTTCCTTCAATACCGATTACTTCTAATCCTATTAAACCATCGTCGATAAGAATTTTAGAACCAACATGTACGTCGTCAATTAGCCCTTCATAAGAAACTGCAAATTTTTCTGCTGTACCTACTACTGGTTCCGTAGTAATAATAACTTCATTTCCAGTTTTTAATTCTGCTTGACCACCTTCAAAATCTAAAGTACGAATTTCTGGACCTTTTGTATCTAAAAGAATCGCTACAGTTCTACCAGTTTTTTTTGAAGCCTCGCGGATACTTGTAATTCTTGCAGCATGCTCTTCATGAGAACCATGCGAGAAGTTTAAACGTGCTACGTTCATTCCTGCATTAATTAACTCTACTAATTTTTCTATCGATTCACTAGCAGGACCGATCGTACAAACTATTTTTGTTTTACGCATTTTTTACCCTCCAAATTTATATAAAACTCTATTCTATTACGAAATTTATGAAATCGATTGCTCAATTAAATCTATCTAATTAAATTGAAAGTTCTTGAGATAATTGATACATATCTTGATCAAGTTCATGCTTTTTAGATAGTGCTTCGATAATGTCATGGTCAACTAACTTATTATTTTGGATTCCAACACAACGTCCACCTTTGCCCTCCATAAGTAGTTCAACCGCTCTCGCTCCTAGACGACTTGCTAAAACTCGATCAGCCGCACTTGGTGAACCACCACGTTGAACATGTCCTAAAACTGTTACACGCGTGTCAAAGTGAGTTCGTTCTTGTATTACTTTACCAATCTCAATTGCACTTCCGACGCCTTCTGCAACTACAATGATACTATGTTTTTTACCACGCTCACTACCGCGGTTTAATTTACTAATGATATCATCCATATCATAATCACATTCAGGTATTAATATCGTTTCTGCTCCATCAGCTAATCCTGCCCATAATGCAATGTCACCTGCATTACGACCCATAACTTCAATTACATATGTACGCTCATGTGATGTCGCTGTATCACGAATTTTATCAATCGCATCAATAACAGTATTTAATGCTGTATCGAATCCAATTGTAAAATCTGTACCCGGAATATCATTATCAATTGTACCTGGAACACCAACGCAAGGATAACCATGTTCAGTCAGCTTCTTTGCACCTTGATATGATCCATCTCCACCAATAACAACTAATCCTTCAATTCCAAACTTTTTAAGCTGTTCGATCCCTTTCATTTGTCCTTCTAATGTTTTAAATTCTGGACAACGTGCACTAAGTAGTTTTGTCCCACCACGATGAATAATATCACCAACAGAACCTAACTCTAGCTTCTCAATATTTCCATTAATAAGGCCAGAATAACCTTGGTATACACCATAAACTTCTAGACCGTGGAAAATCGCTTTCCTTACAACTGCACGTACAGCAGCGTTCATTCCTGGAGAGTCTCCACCACTAGTTAATACGCCAATTTTTTTCATTATGTAGTCACCTCATCGATTTTACCTTATGCATTTATTCATTTAAATAAAGTACCATGTAATACATTTTTAAACAATAGAAATAATGTGAACTTTTTCATAAACTTTTTTTAATGAATGAAATACTTGTAAAAATTATGACGATAGTCTTTACGCATAATGTTATTTTTTACTAATTTCTAAAAAAAATACAAAAAAGAGCATGCTAACATATTGTTTCACACACTCTAGAAGTTAAACTAAATATTATTGGTAAAAGAAATTTTTCCTAATTTTGCGTGTTTTTCATATCGTTGTTGAACTAGCTCTTCTTTATCCATAGTTAACAGTGACTTTAATGTTTCGTATAAGTACTTATCGATATATTTAGCCTGTTGTTCAACATCATTTTGTGCTCCACCTTTTACTTCAGGAATAATTTGGTCAACTACACCTAATTCTAATAAGTCTGGAGCTGTAATTTTCATTGTTTCAGCTGCTCTACGTGCTTGTGAAGAATCTTTCCATAATAATGCTGCTGCACCTTCTGGTGAAATAACAGAGTAAGTTGAGTTTTCTAACATCAGTAACTTATTACCAATTCCTAATGCTAACGCTCCACCACTACCACCTTCGCCAATTACGATACAAATAGTAGGTACTTTTAAGCCTGCCATTTCAAAAATATTTCGAGCAATTGCTTCACTTTGTCCACGCTCTTCAGCTGCCTTACCAGGATATGCACCTTTTGTATCGATAAACGCGATAATTGGTCTGTTAAATTTCTCTGCTTGCTTCATTAAACGAAGTGCTTTTCGGTACCCTTCTGGATGTGGCATACCAAAATTACGTCTAATATTTTCTTTTGTATCTTTACCACGTTGATGTCCAACGACAGTAACAGGTAATCCACGGTAAGATGCGATACCTGAAACGATTGCAGCATCGTCTCCAAATAATCGATCACCATGACACTCAAAGAAATCTGTAAATAATCTATTAACATAATCTAAAGTAGTTGGTCGTTCTGGATGTCTAGCAACTTGTACACGATCCCAAACTCCCATGTTACCGTATATTTCATTTTCTAAGGTTTTTAAACGTTCTTCTAAACGTCTGATTTCTTCAGAAAAATCAACATCATGTTGACTTGTATAAACCTTAAGTTCGTCTATTTTCGTCTTTAGTTCATGAATCGGTTTTTCGAATTCTAACATAACCACTATTGCAAGACACCCCCTTGATGTAAGTTAAGGATTGTAAATAGTTTTGAACGTAATTCTAATCGTGAAATGACTGCATCAAGCTGACCATGATTCATTAGGAATTCAGCAGTTTGGAAGTCTTCAGGTAGTTCTTCACGGATCGTTTGCTCAATAATACGTCTACCAGCAAAACCAATTAATGCACCAGGCTCAGCAAAGTTAAAATCGCCTAAAGAAGCAAAACTAGCAGATACTCCACCTGTAGTTGGATTTGTCATAATAGAAATAGCTAAATAACCTAGCTCGCTATGCTTTTTAAGCGCAGCACTAGTTTTTGCCATTTGCATTAAACTTAAAATACCTTCCTGCATACGAGCTCCGCCAGATGCAGTAAAAATAATAAATGGTGAACCGTCAGATGAAGCTCGCTCAACTGCACGAGTTATTTTCTCTCCGACAACAGATCCCATGCTTCCCATTCGGAATCTTGCATCCATAACTGCAATTACAACAGGAATTCCGTCGATTTTTCCTTTTCCTGTAACAATCGCCTCGTTAAGCTCTGTTTTTTTACGGTCCCCTTCAAGCTTCTCTATGTAATCAGGGAAGTGTAAAGGATTTGCAGAAACCATATTTTGATCAAACTCTTCAAAAGTATCTTCATCAATTAAGCTTTCGATTCTTTCGAATGCTGTCATTTGATGGTGATATCCACAACTATTACAAACTTTTAGGTTTTTTATTAATTCTTTTGTAATACTAATTTTTTTACATTTAGGACATTTTGTCATAACACCGTCAGGTAAATCTTGTCTCATTACTTCTGAAGGTATAGATGCATATTTTTTCTTTTTGGAAAATAAGTCTTTGATTTGCAACCTAATTCCTCCTAACTTTTTTAGTACTAAATACTAATAGGATACTATAAATGTTATACACTTTTTGTTAACATTTGTCGATAAAATTCAGCTAAATTTCGTCATTTCAACTATTTAACCAACTTGAAATTTGTAGAAAATCTTAAAAAACTAATTTATACATTTTTCATGAAATTCCTTTAATTTCCAACAATCCCTGCGCTTTTTTACCACATCTAAGTATTATATCAGATAAAAAAGGATAGTACTACATTACTTAATTTTAGTATTGTAATACTATCCCCATTAATATTGATATCTGGTAATAAAACTATTTAATTAAAGCTAGTTTTTTTGTTTTTTCTTCGATTTCTTTCGGATCAACATTCAGTCTCGCAACCCCTGTTTCCATTGCAGCTTTTGCCACACTAGCAGCTACTTTTGGAGCCACTCGAGGATCAAATGGTGCTGGAATAATAAAATCTGGAGATAGATCAGCTTCACTTACTAAACTTGCAATCGCATTTACTGCAGCAATTTTCATCTCTTCATTAATATGTGTAGCACGAACATCTAATGCTCCACGGAAAATTCCTGGGAATGCAAGAACGTTATTTACTTGGTTAGGATAATCACTTCGACCAGTACCAATTACTAAAGCCCCTGCTTCTTTTGCATCTTCAGGCATAATTTCTGGATCAGGATTAGCCATTGCAAAAATAATAGGATTTTCATTCATTGAACGAACCATTTCTTGAGTTACTGCTCCTTTTACAGAAACCCCAATAAATACGTCTGCCCCTTCAAGTACTTCTTTAAGGCTACCTTGAATTTTATCTTTATTAGTGTATTTTGCTACTTCATTTTTAACGGTATTCATACCATTTGGACGCCCTTCGTAAATCGCGCCTTTTGTATCACACATAATAATTTGGCGAACACCAAAACGATATAATAATTTTAAAATAGCAATACCTGCAGCTCCTGCACCATTTAGGACCACTTTAATATCAGCCATATTTTTATTCACTATTTTTAAAGCATTAACTAAACCTGCAAGTGTAACGATAGCCGTTCCATGTTGATCATCATGGAATATTGGAATATTTGTTTCACGCTTTAAGCGCTCTTCTATTATAAAGCAGTTTGGAGCTGCAATATCTTCTAAATTAATTCCACCAAATGTAGGTTCTAACAATTTTACTGTTTGAATGATTTGCTCTACATCTTGTGTATTTAAGCAGATTGGAAATGCATCAACACCAGCAAAGCTTTTAAATAACGCAGCTTTACCTTCCATTACAGGTAATGCAGCTTCTGGTCCAATATTACCTAGTCCAAGTACGGCAGATCCATCCGAAACTACACCAACCATATTACCTTTCATTGTGTATTCATATACTCTGCTTTTTTCTTCGTAAATTTCTTTACACGGCTCGGCAACACCTGGTGAGTACGCTAAACTTAGTTCTTTAGCATTTGTAACCGGCACCTTAGAAACTGTTTCTAATTTACCTTGATGTACTCTATGCATATGTAATGCTTCTTCACTTAATAATGACAAACTATTCACTCTCCCTAATGTTGACGAGTTGACTTTTCAACTGTATATTTCTTAGTGATTTTCTCTTTAAAAGGTAAAATTTTCTTTTTGTATGATATCACATGTATATTACATAATAAATAGTTTAGAGAAGAATGTCTATTTCTTTAATACAACATTTGCATCCCCGACAATATTTCTTAACATCGAAAGACAATTCACAGAAGGATTCACATAATATTGTTCAGATAATTGAACAGCTTTTTTATTTTCTTCATAGTAAAGCACAACTTTCGCATGCCCTTTAAACTTAGAAATTGTTTGCTGTATTGTGTAGGAAATATTTTTATTAGTATGTCCCGTTATTTTAATAAATAAAGTATACTTCTTTTGGTCGTTTATTTCTTCCATTTCTTCGATTGTAAGGACTTCATTTATTATTAATTGTTTTCTTTCATCCCGTTCATCAACTTTTGCTTTAACTACAACTACTTCTTTTTCTTTTAACTTATGACGGTATTTTTCAAATGTAGTTGGAAATACAACACCATCAATTGATGTACTTAAATCTTCAACGTGAATAAAAGCCATATGCTGTTGTTTTTTTGTTTTTGTAATCCTTAAATCCTTAATATAGACAAACAGTAGATGCTCAGTATCTTTCTTCATCATAATTGATGAAATAGTCCCGGCATCACTTTCATTAAGCAACTTCTCGTATTGACTAATCGGATGTCCTGATAAATAAGTACCTAAAGCCTGTTTTTCAAGTTCAAGCTTAATTGAAATTTTCATTGGCTCTACTTTAATTATTTCTGGTTTAGGCACAAAATCTTCATCAAGAAATAAATCAAATTGATCTTCATTTTCAGGTCTTACTATATCCACGTAATCAAAAATCATATCAATATTTGCTAAAAGTGTTGCACGGTCGAGCTCAAACTCATCAAAGCATCCCGAAAAAATTAAATTTTCTATACTTTTTCGGTTTAATGCTTTTGGTGAAATTTTAATGCACACTTCAAAAAAATCTTTATATGGTCGCTTTTGTAGAATTTCTCTTACAGTTGCCATTCCTATATTTTTAATAGCTAATAAACTATATCGAATACCATTTCCTTCAACTACAAATGCATATTGACTTTTATTGATTGAAGGTGGGTAGATTGGGATTCCTTTCAATTTCGCTTCACCAATATAATTCGATACTTTCTCTTCACTTCCTATAAAACTCGATAAAAGTGCTGCATAAAATTCTAGAGGAAAATTCGCCTTTAAATAGGCTAGTTGATACGCAATCATACTATACGCAACAGCATGACTTCTATTAAATCCATAGTTAGCAAATTGGACAATTAAATCGTATACTTCATTTGCAACTTGTTCATCATAACCTTTAGCTATTGCACCTTCTACAAAATGAATTCTTTCTTTGTCTAAAACTTCCTTCTTCTTTTTACTTACAGCTCTTCGAAGTAAATCAGCTTCACTTAACGTAAATCCTGAAAGAGTTGAAGCAATTTGCATGATTTGCTCTTGATAGATGATTACGCCATATGTTGGTTTTAATATTTTTTCTAAAACCGGATGTGGATACGTAACCTTCTCTAATCCATGTTTATATTGAATAAATCTAGGGATTTGCTCCATTGGACCCGGACGATATAACGCGTTTACAGCCACTATATCTTCAAACTGATTAGGCTGTAATTGCTGTAGTACTCTTCTCATCCCTGATGATTCTAGCTGAAATACGCCTGAGGTATCTCCTTTACTAAGAATTTCAAATGTTTTTAGATCTTGTAACGGAATTTCTTCCAAATTAATTACTTCACCTTTTGCTTCATAAATTAATCGACAGACCTCTTCCAATAAACTTAAGTTACGTAGTCCAAGAAAGTCCATCTTTACTAATCCAAGCTCTTCAAGGATTTCAGCAGGATATTGTGTTAAAAACACTCCATGATTCCCCTCTTGTAATGGGACAACATTTGTTAACGGAAGTTCAGAAATAATAACACCTGCTGCATGGATGCTTGTATGACGAGGTAATCCTTCAACTTGGCAAGCTACCTCAAATATCCTTTTATGAATACCAGAATGTTCAACATGACTTTTAAATGCTTTTGATTGCTCATAGACATCTTTTAATCCTAGTGATGATGATGGTATTAACTTCGAATACCGATCTATTTCAGTTGGCGTAAGCCCCATTACCCTGGCAATATCTCGAATGGCCGCTTTTGCTCCTAATGTTCCAAATGTAATAATTTGTGCAACATGCACATCACCATATTTTGCAGCGACATAATCAATCATTTCATCTCGTCGATGATCTGGAAAGTCAATATCAATATCTGGCATTGTAATTCTTTCTTCATTTAAAAATCGTTCAAATAGTAAATTATAATGTATTGGGTCTACATTCGTAATTTTTAATACATAAGCCACTAAAGACCCCGCGGCGGAACCACGTCCTGGTCCAACAAATATCCCTTGTTCAAGTGCATATTTAATAAAGTCCCAAACAATGAGGAAGTAATCATTAAATCCCATCTTATTGATTGTATTTAACTCAAATTCTAATCTTTGTTTAAGTTCATCATTTATTTCCCCGTACCGCTCAATCATGCCATTTTCACAAACCATTTTTAAGTAATCCACTGTTGAATATTCATCAGGTACTGGATACTTAGGCAATAATGGCTGATGAAAAGGAATCGTTACATTACATAGATTTGAAATATGTATAGTGTTTTGAAATGCTTCTTCTTCATCAGAAAACAACTTCAATAATTCGGCTTTTGATTTATAATAATATTCGTTCGAATGTAATCTTGGTCTTGATTCGTCCGATAACTTAGTACCATTTTTAACTGAAAATAATGCATCTTGAATAAGTGCATCCTCTTTTTCAATATATCGAACATCATTTGTAACAACTAAACTGATGTTTGTTTCTTTTTGTACTTGTTTAATTAATGGATATAGCGAACGATTTTCAGGTAAACCGTGATCTTGAATACTGACAAAAAAGTGATCGAAAATTGATTGATACTCTTTTACATGAACAATAGCTCTTTCGATTTCTCCATTCAATAGTAAGTTTTCAATTTCCCCCTCGATTCCTGGTGTAATAGCAATCACGCCGTTACTATATGCCGATAACCACTTTTTAGGAATTCCTTCTGGTGATTTTGTCCCTATTATACTTGTAAGTTTTAAAAGGTTTTGATAACCAATCAAATCTTTCGCTAGTAATATCATCGGATAAGACTGATGTTCATCCATTAAAATTGAGATTTTCAGCCCAATAATTGGCTTAATCCCTGCTTTTTTACACGCATGATAAAAAGGAATTACCCCGTACATGACATTTTCATCTGCAATAGCAAGCGCAGGATGTCCTTCTCTAACAGCAGCATTAATTAATTCATCTATTTTACATGCGCTTTGCAATAAACTATAAGAACTTTGAACTTGCAAATGAACAAAACTCATCTACATTCCTCCTTACCATCATTTCAATATAATCTATTCTATCACAAAACACGAACTTACATTCTATTTTTGTTCGTGAAAATCAAAACAAATCTTTTATTTTAAACTTACTTTAATACTCATCATACACATAACACTTTGTCCATATATATGAATTGAGGGAGTGAGGACAATTGGAGCTTAAGTTGCCATTTATACCAGCATTAATTTCAATGTATTTTATTTCACTAGGAATCATAATAGGTGGATCGATCATTGGCTCAATCGGTTACTACGTCATTGGACAGCCACCACTTAGCAGCATGTATGATTTATCAATGAAGTTACGAATTTGGGCAATTGTTGGGGCGATTGGCGGAACATTTGATACATTCTATAGTTTTGAAAAAGGATTGTTTGAAGGAGAAACAATCGAATTCATTAAGCAAATTTTCATGATTATAGCCGCCATGGGAGGAACTCATACAGGTACAATCATTATCCAATGGTTTACAGGAGAACATGTTTAATGAAAGCTCCTCCAGAACAACTCTCCCACGCTTGGGCTAAATTTTTTGTAGGCATTTTTTTCGGGTTTATCATTAGTTGGCTTGTCTTTATTTATTTTTATGGTGTGACAGAAGAAGAACAAGTAAAACAAATATCTGAATTGAAAATGCTCAATAAACAATATTTAAGAGATAAAAATATATTTATTGAAAATATGGAGCGTATGAACAAGGAAAAGAAACGAAATTTAACAGTGCAAGATATCAAAGTGACAATTTTAAATTACAAACAATACAATTTAAATGCCTTTACTAATAATCAACTAATTACTGATGTAAAGGATGACCTAAGTAATTTACTGACTCAAGATATAAAAAGCGTTTCCCAAAATCGGGAATTATTAAGACGTGCGATCGAAAACAAAGTTTATATTAAAGATGATCGACGATTTAAACTTGAAATAGATACAATCTACTTTGATACCGTATTAGAAATCACATTAAAAATAAAAAGCACAAAATAAATGAGAGGCTAGTATTCGATTAGCCTCTCATATATATTTTTAAAACTTTATTTTTCTTCCCTACAAACCTTTTTTAATTCTTCCACTACTTTTTCTGCTTCTTCCCATGAGAAGACTTTCGCTCCAGATGCAAGCGGATGTCCACCCCCGTTAAACATAGCAGCTACTCCATTTATAACTGGTCCTTTTGAACGTAGACGTACTCGAATTAAATCCTCTTCTTCTAAAAAGATAACCCAAGCTTTTACCCCTTTTATATGTCCAAGTGAACTTACAGCCAATGAAGCTTGTTCCGAGTTTACATTGTATTCATCCATTAGAGCCTTTGTCATGTTTATATGACCGACTCCCTCTTCTGTTAGTTTAAAATTTTGAAGAACATATCCATTTAAATGAGCCATCTCAATTGATGTTTCGTACATATTGTCATATATTTCATTAATAGAAAAATCCTTTTTTATCAAATTACTAGCTGCATGAAAAGTTCTTTCTGTTGTACTTGGAAATAAGAATCTTCCTGTATCTCCAATAATCCCCGCATAAATTAGTCTCGCAGCTTTGTCAGTTACGACTAATTGTTCATTACTACTCTCTGCCAGTTCAAAAATTAACTCACTTGTTGAACTTGCAGTAGTATCTACATGCATAATGTCACCGTATGGATCTACATTCGGATGATGGTCAATTTTAATCAGTTTCTTTCCAGTTGAATATCTAGCATCATCTACACGTTCAGTATTTGCAGTGTCACAAACAATAACAAGTGCATCCTTATAGACTTCATCTGAAATTTCATCCATTTTATATAAATACTCTAGAGATTGTGGCAAATGTCCTACTACATATACTTTTTTTGCAGGATAGCTTGCTTTAATCATCTCTGCTAAACCGCACTGTGAACCGATTGCATCTGGATCTGGGCGAACATGACGATGAATTATAATCGTATCAAACGAATGTATATCTTTTAAAATTTGTTCCTTCAACATTAAACTCTCCTTTATATGAAAACTTTTGAAATATAGTTTCTATGACTGTAAAATAGAATTATGTATTAGTCATTGAAAGGTGGAAGCTAAGTGAATAGCATTGCAACAATTGTAATTATATCTTTTCTATTCTTCTTATTTTACGTTACCAAATTTTTCTTTACAAGCGAACTGTTAACAAAAAAAATTGCAGGATCACGTGCAAGATTAACTTTTGGATTATTCTTATTGCTTTACGGTATAAACCAAATTGTAGCAAAGCTTGAATTAATAACAATTTGTGTCGGTATTGTGTTCATTCTATTTGGCGCGGCAAATCTATATCGTGGATACTTACAGAATAAGCATTATAAAGCAATTGAAAATAAACAAACTGTTTAATCTTATAGTAATCTAGAAAGTGAGAAAACTTACATGATGACTGAAGAACTATTTTCATCAAAATTTGATGAACTAGTAGAATTATCACATTCTAGTAATAAACTTCAAAAACTACTTACTTTTGCAGAAGAATTAGAGAATCAAGAGGAATGGGGATATCTATATTACGTTAATATGGAATTAGCAGAAACTGCTTTTTCTATTGGTGAAATAGACTTATTTATTGATACCTTTTTGTGGTGTGTAGATTTATATGATCAAAACGAAGAACGTATCGAGCAAGAGCAGATCCTATGGCTGTACAAGTGGTTGTTAGAAATAATACCTCAGTCCCTCAGATTCTCGTTAGAAGAAATTCATCATTATTTCGAGGATTTTAAGAATCGTTTAGTGATTGCTAACTATTCTTTAAGACCTTATTTTCAAGCTCTATTTATAATGAACTTGTATTTAAATCAAATTGATTACGCAAAACAAAACTATCAACTATATAAAAAATCTCCAAGGGATCATTTAAGTAATTGTGAAAAATGTGAAATGTATGGTGAAATGATTTATTTACTAAAAACTGATCATCTTCAAGAAGCGTTAAATCTACAAAATAAAATAATGAATAGCTCAGTAGATTGTGACGAAGCTATACACAAATCCTATTCAAAATTACTGCTTCCTTTATTAGAAGAAGGCAAAATAGATGAAGCATTAATTATTCAACAAAAAGCTTATTTTGTAACATACAATCGCACAAAATACATTCCTGAACTAAGTGAACAAATGATTTTTTTAACTTTTTGTGATCCTGACAGGGCAATTGAATTGTTCTATAAACATGTTGATTTATGTGATAATCTTTCGAATCTATCATATAAATTCGAGTTTTGGCTAGCAGCATTATTTATGGCGAAAAAATTAAAAATAAATGAAGATGAATTTATTTATGACTTAAAGAAATTAGAGAAAATTGTATTTGACCTAGCAAAAGATTTTGATACTAGAAACGAAAATAATGAATTTGTTAATCGAGTTAATAAACTACTTTCGAATTAAAAATATGGGATGATTTTTTCATAAACTTCAAAGGCGGGAATCGTTTCCTGCTTTTTTTTTACGTAATTAAAAAATAATGGAAGCCCTAATAGAGCTTCCATTATTTGTAGAACTAAAAAATACATTCTCAGACTGATTGCAAGCGCTTGTCAACAGTCTGAGGTCATCGATCTAATAACTGCATCATCATCAATGCTTTACCTACTAATATTCCTTGCTGAAATACTTCAACATCAACTTTTCCAAATTTACGACCTAATTCTAAAACTTTTGGCTTAATTTCTATTACATCATCAATTTGAACTGGCTGTACGAAGTAAATTGTAATATTTTCTACGATTAAGTCCCCTTTTTTCATGTCACGAACTGCTCGTTTACCTGCCTCGGTTACAATCGTCGTAAATACGCCATGTGAAAGAGTACCAATTACATTCGTCATTTGAGGAGTTACATTACATCTAATCGTGAAGTCATCATTTTTTTGATCTTTATTATTATGAAATTGACTAGTAACTATATCATCAATTGTTTCTCCCACTTGAGGTTGGCGTTGCAATTGTTGTAATGCTTCAAGTACATCTTGACGACTTATAATACCGATTAAATTATTCGATGTATTTACAACTGGTAGCAACTCTATGCCTTCCCAAACCATCATTCTAGCAGCTGCTGCAACCGACATCTTTTCATTTACACTTATTGGTTGTCTAGTCATGACTTTATCAATTCTTTGAGTACGTTGTTCATGTATAATATCCTTTGAAGTTACAATTCCTATTAGCTTACCTCGATCATCAATTACAGGATATCTTCCATGACCTGTATCTCTGTTATGTTCATACCACTTTTCTACTTCATCAAATGGAGATAGTCTAGCTGTTTTTTCAGTTGGAATGAGTATATCCTCAACTAGTACTATATCTTTCTTAATTAACTGATCATAAATTGCTCTATTAATTAACGTCGCGACAGTAAACGTATCATAACTAGAAGAAATAATCGGCATTTTCATTTCATCCGCAAGACGTTTTACACTTTCATCTGTATCAAATCCACCTGTTACTAAAACCGCTGAACCTTCTTTTAATGCTAATTCATGTGCTTTCACTCGGTTTCCGACGATTAATAAATTATTTGCACTAATATATCTCATCATCGCATCAAGCTGCATTGCACCGATAACAAACTTATTAAGTGTTTTATGTAATCCTTCTTTACCACCTAAAACTTGTCCATCAACAATATTAACAACTTCGGCAAAAGTTAATTTTTCAATATTTTCTTTTCTTTTCGTTTCAATACGAATCGTACCTACACGTTCAATGGTACTAACAAATCCTTTGTTTTCCGCATCTTTAATTGCTCTATATGCAGTACCTTCACTTACACTTAAATCTTTTGCAATTTGTCTTACTGATATTTTATGACCGACCGGTAGTTGTTCAATATGTTCTAGTATTTGATCGTGCTTTGTAGTCAATTACCTCACCAAGCTTTCAATGGTTGTATTAATATTTTTATTAACTATTATATAACAATTCATACCATGAAAAAAAGCACGTTTCAACGTGCTTCTACTACTGTACTAATATTTTCTTCGATGGCCTATACTACAATAGTGAAATTGTTGTATTTGGCTCATGAATGAAACCATTATTCTTAGGTAATTTTGAAAGGAACTCATTTGGGTCTACTTGGATTGGTGGAAATGTATTATAATGCATCGGAATTACTTGCTGTGCGTTAATCCATTCAGAAGCAATTACTGCATCGTCGATTCCCATTGTAAAATGATTACCAATTGGTAAATATGCTAGATCGATATTTTCATACTCACCTAATGTTTTCATACCTCTGTATAATGCAGTATCACCAGCATGATAAATTGTTTTCCCAGCTATTTTTAATAAAACGCCTGACGGTGGTCCTACATTAATTATTTGTTTATTTTCTTCATCAACAATACTTGAACCATGGATTGCTTCTACTAATTTTAATTTACCAAATGAAAACTCTTTTTCTCCCCCGATATGCATAGGGACTACTTTGACACCTTGCCACGAGATCCACGTTGCTAATTCCACAGGAGCAATAACAGTTGCATCATTTCGTTTTGCTAGTTCTATCGTGTCACCTAAATGATCGCCATGCCCATGTGTTACATAAATATAATTCACTTTAATATTTTCTACCTTCACATTAGTATGTGGATTACCGTTAATAAACGGGTCAATAATAATTGAATCTTGACCTTGTTCTACTAAAATAACACTGTGCCCAAAATATGTAATTTTCAATTGAAGTCGCTCCTTTGTTATAAAATTAGTCTCTACCACATTTTAACAGATTATTTTCTATTACAAAAATAAGAAATAAGTTAACTATTTTACGTAATTCGATAAAAAATGATAAAATAAGAGTGTTGTAAACTGTAAAGACTTTTTTTGTTTATTGCAGTAATTTGTTTTTTAAGAAAGGATGTTACAAATGGAACACCGTATACAAAATCTATCAACTTGGTTAAAAGAGCAAGATATTCAACTAGGATTTATTACATCTACTGAGAACGTATTTTACTTAACTAATTTCCATTGTAATCCACATGAACGTCTTTTAGCTTGTCTTGTATTTCCAAATGATGAGCCAATTCTTGTATGTCCACAAATGGAAGTTGGACATGTACAAAACGCAGGCTGGAAATATGACGTAATTGGCTTTAATGATAGTCAAGATCCTTGGGCAATGATACAAGAATCATTAGCAAAACGTAATATTACAGTAAATCGTATGGCGATCGAAAAAGAACATCTTCTTGTTGGCCGCTATGAAAGATTAGTACAACTTTTCCCTGGCGTACAATTCCTTGCAGCTGAGGAAAAATTACATGACTTACGTTTAATTAAAGATAGCGAAGAAATTCGTCGTATGCAGGTTGCTGCTGAAGCTGCTGATATGGCTTGCCAAATTATTGTTGATCGTATTGCTGAAGGCAAAACAGAAATGGATTTAATTGCTGAAATGGAATACGAAATGAAGAAAAAAGGTATTTCTAAAACTTCATTTAGCACTTTAATTTTAACTGGTGCAAACTCAGCATTACCACATGGAAATCCAGGTACAAACCCAATTAAAAAAGGTGATTTCGTACTTATGGACTTAGGTTTTATCGTTGATGGATATTGCTCAGATATTACTCGTACAGTAATGTTTGGTCAACCAAATGAGCAACAACGAGAAATTTATGAAACCGTTTTAAAAGGTCAACTTGCTGCAATCGAAGTAAGTAAACCAGGCGAGGTATTAGGAAATGTTGACCGCGCTGCACGTCAAATCATCACAGATGCTGGATATGGCGAATTCTTCGTTCACCGTATTGGTCACGGTTTAGGTATTGGTATCCACGATTACCCATCAGTAAATGATTCAAATACTGATATTATTAAAACTGGTATGTCATATACAATTGAACCAGGAATCTATGTACCAAATGTTGGTGGAGTTCGTATTGAAGATGATATCGTTATTACAGAAACAGGTGCAATGACATTAACGAAGTTCCCTAAAGAATTAATCATCCTATAATATGAATCAAGACGGATTAATAAATATTCGACAAGTACTTCCCTCAGACATCCCTATTATGCATAAATGGGAATGTGATGATGAGATTGGTAAACTTGTAGGAATAGAAAAACCACGTTCTTTAGATGAAATGGTACAAGGCTATGAAAAATATTTTGACGGACTTAAACCTAATCTCCACTTGTTCACAATCGAATACAATGGTATTTGTGTAGGAAGAATTGAATTAGGAAATCTTGATCAAGAGAATAATCATGCCGCTTTTGGAATCGTAATTGGAGATCAATCAATGCAAAATAAAGGAATTGGTTCATTTGCATTAAACTATCTACTAAATTATGCTTTTAATGAATTAAAACTTATAAAAATATATGGTGAAGTATACGAATATAATATCGCTTCACAAAAATTCCTTACAAAATTAGGCTTTCATTTAGATGGTATACTGCGCAAGCATGAGTTTTTCAAAGGCGCTCATCGTGATATGTATCAATATAGCATGTTGAAAGAAGAATTTAATTCGAGTAAGGTTTAAATACCAAATAAAGACCCCTTTCTCCGTAAGATGGAGAAGGGGGTTTTTATTTATATCTTTTGAAGGATCGTATGTTGTAATGGAACACCACCCATTGATACATTTCGCTCAATTAGATGATATTGTTTACCCTTTATAATAAAAAGTCTATTTCCTCTGTAATCAACTGTTTTACCTTGGCTTTCTAATTCAGCCTTCACAGCCTTCGCATAATCATTTAGATTTAAATAACGCTCATCTAAATCTAATGTAATATTTTGATTACAATAACCCATTAGCCAGTTAAACCCGAAAATACCTACATTCAGAAAAATAAGGATTAAAATAAATTCCAATACTCTCACTCCTTTTTACATAAAATGGAAATTATAATATAATTTTACTATAAAAATAAAGTGAATGTTATTAGAATTGAGTATAAAATAAAATCCCTTTACCGATTTCGATAAAGGGATTTTACTTTTTATTAGTTTGTAGAAACAGATGTACCTTGTAATAAAGTAGTTGCTTCTTTGTATTCTAAGCCGTGAGCTTCCGCTACTGCTTCGTAAGTTACATATCCATCAAGTGTATTAATACCTTTGAATAATGCAGAGTTATCTAAGCAAGCTTTTTGATAACCTTTGTTAGCAATTTGAACTGCATAAGGTACTGTAACATTTGTTAATGCCATTGTAGAAGTACGAGGTACTGCACCAGGCATGTTTGCTACAGCGTAGTGTACTACTCCATGCTTCTCATATGTTGGGAAATCATGAGTTGTAATACGATCTGTTGTTTCGAAAATACCACCTTGGTCAATTGCAATATCAACTACAACTGAACCTGGTTCCATTGATTCGATCATTTCTTTTGTTACAAGTTTTGGCGCTTTTGCACCTGGAATTAATACTGCACCGATTACAAGATCAGATTCTTTAACCGCTTCTGCAATATTGTAAGGGTTTGACATTAAAGTCGTAATTTGATGACCAAAAATATCATCTAATTGACGTAAACGATCTGGATTTAAGTCAATCATCGTTACATGAGCACCAAGACCAACAGCTACTTTAGCAGCATTTGTTCCTGCTACACCTCCACCTATGATTGTAACATTTCCACGACGTACTCCTGGTACTCCACCTAATAAAATACCTTTTCCGCCTTTATTTTTCTCAAGGAATTGAGCACCGATTTGAGCTGACATACGTCCTGCTACTTCACTCATAGGAGTTAATAACGGTAATGTATTACCAACTTGTACAGTTTCGTAAGCAATTCCTACTACTTTATTATCAATTAAAGCCTTAGTTAATTCAGGCTCTGGAGCTAAATGTAAGTATGTGAATAAAATTAATCCTTCACGGAAGTATCCATATTCGCTTGGAATTGGTTCTTTAACTTTCATAACCATATCATTATTCCAAGCCTCTTCAGCTGTTTCAACAATTGTTGCGCCAGCATTTACGTATTCTTCATTAGTAAATCCTGAACCAATTCCAGCATTTGTTTCAATGTAAACTGAATGACCATGTCCAACTAAGTTCATTACTCCAGCTGGTGTCATTGCTACACGATTTTCGTTGTTTTTTATTTCTTTTGGTACCCCAATACGCATGTTATTTCCCCCTGAAATATATTTAATTCGTCCCTCTTAGGATGAGCTCTATTTATTAAAAAATAATACATTTTTATATTAACACAAAACATATAGTGCAGAAAATGAAAACGCTTAATTTCGTTTAATAAATATTAATTCAGAATCTTTTTTACTATAAATTATGCTTTAAAAATGGAATTGTCCCACGAATTCTCATGATAATGGAATATGTCTGTATTTATTAATGACATCCAAGCCACCTGTGACCTCAAAAATATCACCTGTTATAAAATCAGACTCTTCCTTACACAAAAATTGCACCATTCTTGCTATATCCTCCCCAGTACCAGATCTTCCAACTGGTGCAAGACCTTTTCCATCCTTACTTGCTTCAGTTTGATTTGCTTCTTTCATATCACCAAAAATATCCCCAGGACAAATCATATTTGATGTTATACCATTCTCTGCTTCTTCATAGGCTATTGTTTTAGTCAATGAAACTAGACCTACTTTAGCTGCGCTGAATGCAGAACGATAAATCCATCCAGAAGCTGAATTGGCACCTTGAAATCCATAATTTATGATACGTCCATATTTTTGCTTTCTCATAATTGGAATAATTTGCTTTAAAAGAAAAAACACGCTATGCAAATTTCCATACATCAAGTATTCCCACTCTTCATCCGTGTAGTCAGCCAGTTTTTTACGGTTAAATAAATACGGGCCAGCATTATTGATAAGACAATCAACCCTACCGAATTTCTCCATCGTTTTTGAGACAATCTCATTAATAAATTGTTTATCGCATATATCACCTTTTACAAAAAGAACCCGGTCCAAATAATCCTTCCATTCTTCTTTTCGCTCTTTGATAGCTTGTTCATCAGAAAAGTACGTAACAGTTACTGAATAACCATCCTTCAAAAATGCTTCAGTGACTTTCTTCCCTAACCCCTTTGATCCTGCCGTAATGACAGCATGCCTCATAAAACTCTTCCTTTCGAGTCTAAATAATTTTATATATTTGTGAAAATCATCTAGATAAATCAATCAATTGTATGTATTTGTAAAATCTATTCTCATTAACCTTTTTAATTAGTTATTTAAGCATAAAGCTAATTCTTTAAAAATTATGTCATTATCGTTATACCTATATCTTTAATTTAGTAAGATTATTTTATTAAAAGATAACTATGTTTTCTATTATTATGAATTATTTTCCTTTTATTTTAATAATTTTTATTTTTAGATTTTAAGCTTTACACATTAAATAAGCGAGCCTTGATTATAAAAAATATTAGAACAAATTTGTTCAACTGATTTTCAATGTATCAAAGGTAAATAGCAGTTAAATAAATTTTTAAAATCGTGTGAAAACTACTGGATTTTTATAACAAAAGGAAGTAATATATATTAATTACTTTTTACGATACGACAATTCATGATATAATTATCACATCTACTGTGAATCTAGGCTGTTGCGAAAGAGACTTCGGCATTGGGTAGAACCATGATAGTGAGTAGACTTACTATTGGACAAAAACCAAGTCAATAAATAAAAAGTTAAGAATAATCACGTAAACGATAACTCAACTATGTAGGATTCGTTGTATCCGAATTTACGCCCTCGGAGTGTTAGAACCAACCGAGAGTAGTTTCGGCAAAATCGAACACGTAGAACAGGAAACAAACATCAATTTATTGATATTTATGAATTAATGGCAACGGGGGAGTAAATAAATGTTACAAGATTATTTTTCATACGATGAACGATTAGGTATTTTACTACCAAGCCTAAAATTAGATTGGGAAGATTACTCCCACGATCAACAATTAATGATTCTTACTGAATGGGAATATATCCGTGGTGGAATACCTGATCAAATTAAGCGTTTAGAGTTTTCGATAAATCATAAACAAGAACAATTAAATCACGAATCTGATTTTGTTTTGAGCTGTAAATTAAATTCTGAAATTGCAGAATTAGCATCAATTATTAACGATCTTTGGATTTGGTTTAGAAGTAACCAACAAATGTCCAATAATACAAAAATACATGGTTAAAAAGCTAACAATAAGTTTGTTAGCTTTTTTGTACCTCTATTATTTATGTTTATTCATTTTCGCGCTTTTGAATTTGTAAAAGCGTGTCTCCGATTGTTTTTAGTTCCTCTTTAAGTCGGATGGTTTCATTCGCAACTTTATCGGAAGATGCTTCTTTGATTTGCTTGTTTAGTTGGTCAATCACTTTTCGTAACCTTCCGACGGATTGCTCTAGTTGAAAACTTGATGTAGGCTTCATAATTGTCTCCTTGAATGGTTTTCCTTTAGCATACCACATACTTGTTTACAACCAAACGGGTATTCATTTAGTTAAGGGTAAATTGTCTAGTTCAAGTATTTAGGTTTCCATTCATTCTACACTCTAAAAAAGCTAACAGATAATTTGTAAGTTTCTCAAATTTTTATTTAATCTGTTGGCTCCTGGTTTACCCGTTCCGATAATATACGATATTGATAAAATTTCTTTGTATATTCTAATACGTTTTTTGTAAAAGATTCATTCCACTTTGCCCCAACAGTAACTCCTAATAAAGGAATACCACTTAAAACCTTATTCCGTAATGAGTGGATTGTTAATAACTTGCACATTTGTAATATAACTGTGTAATAGACCCCTTCTCCATTAAATTCATTTTCCCAAGTTGCAAATACGTCCGAATCCTCATGCTTTAAAATATCGTTCATTAAATTACTCCAAACAACGTATTTTTCGGTTGATGGGAGGATTGCACCTTGTAGTACTTTTAAGCTACATTCCATCTCTTTTGGAATACTTACATCATAACCATAACAAAGTGCTATTTCTTGTACCGTTTTAAGATTAATAAATAATAAAGCAGGCAAATCACCAAATAAAGCAAGCTTTGTACTAGTTCCACTTATTCCACCTTGAACACTTGAAACTATTAAGGCTTTCGATATTTCTTGCTCAGCTAAGAAATTCAATTGTCTTAATGGTAACTTTCTTAAATCGCTTATTGTCTTAATATCACTTCTTAAAATTTGTGCTCGATTAAGTATATCTAATTTCTTTTCTTGAAACTGTTTTGTTGTTTGTATTAAAGATTGAGTGTGGAAAAAAGCAGTTGAAAAAAGTTCATTAAAAGTATTCGAATAGCTCTGAGGTATTTTTTGGAGGAGAAAATTAGAAGCATTTTGATACATAAGTTCTAATTTATTTAAATTTTGCTGTTGTTGTTTCTTTTCAATCAAATCGTTAAGTTCAAGCCATAAATTATACTCTTTCATCTGATCCATACTATCACCTCGAATATAAAAAAACGTAGAGCCAAAAAGTGAACTCAATTTAAGAATATGAGGTCATCTATTTTTGTATGCTCTACGTTTATGCTTACTTTTTGATTATTTCATTCCAACTCGTACTACATCTCTTGCGATTACAACTTCTTCATTAGTAGGAATTACGATAACTTTAACTGGAGAGTGATCAAAGCTAATGAATGCTTCTTTTCCTCTAAAGTTATTTTTACTTGGGTCAAAATAAACACCCATAAATTCAAGACCTTCTAATACGGCTTGACGAATTTCCGGACCATTTTCACCAATACCAGCAGTGAAGATAATCGCATCTACACCTTTCATGCGTGCAGCATACGATCCTAAATATTTGTGAATACGTTCAATGAATACACTTTGAGCGATTTTAGCTCGTTTATTACCTTCTTCAGCTGCAGTCTCAATATCACGTAAGTCACTTGAGAATCCAGAGATCCCAAGCATACCACTTTGTTTATTTAATACATCAAGTACTTCCTCAGCTGTTTTACCTGTTTTTTCCATAATAAATGGAATTAAAGCTGGGTCTAAGTTACCTGAACGAGTTCCCATTGTTACACCAGCAAGTGGAGTGAATCCCATTGAAGTATCAATTGATTTTCCACCTTCAACTGCAGCAATACTTGCACCATTTCCTAAGTGACATGAAATAAGTCTTAGCTCTTCAATTGGTTTACCAATTAATTCAGCAGCTCTTTCTGTTACATACTTATGTGATGTACCGTGGAATCCATATTTACGAATACCAAATTGCTTATAGTACTCATAAGGTAAGCTATATAAGTAAGACTCTTCTGGCATTGTTTGATGAAACGCAGTATCAAATACAGCAACTGCAGGAACATTTGGTAATAATTCTTTAAATGCACGAATACCAACTAGGTTAGCTGGGTTATGAAGTGGTGCTAAATCAGAAAGTTGATCAATTTGTTGTTCAACTTCTTCAGTAATTAAAGCAGAATCTGTAAATAGTTCTCCACCGTGAACTACACGATGTCCAACTCCATGAATTTCATCGAATGAAGAAATAATTCCTAAACCTGTTAGCTTTTCAAGAAGCATTTTTACTGCAACAGAGTGATCAGCAATATCAGTTACTTCTTTAATTTTTTCCCCGTTTACTGAAATTACAAAAACACTATCCTTTATACCAATACGTTCTACTAAACCAATTGTAAGTACTTTTTCGCTAGGCATTTCAATTAATTGAAATTTTAATGACGATGAACCTGCATTAATAGCAAGAATATTTGCCATGTTTTTTACATCTCCTTTAAACATGAAACTGTTATATTTTTTTAGCTGAAATTATTATAACACAAATTAGTTTACGTGTTTAAAAGTTCAATTATTGTAAATTTTCTTTAAACCATTCATTCATTTGAAGCATAATATCTTCAACTGCTTTCATATTCGATAACTTAGGGAAATCAACTAATAAAGCCTGCTTTGGCTTCTTCATATTTTCTGCATTTTTGCGGATTATTAATATACTTTTTTGATGTTTTTCATCCTTAAAGGCAGATACTGGCAACTGTATCAATCCTTGAATAACACCTGTTTCATTAATATAGCTTTGTAATTGTGGAGATTGCTCTGAAGTAAATAGGTGATTTGGAACTAGCGAGATGAAAAATCCTCCAGATTTTAAGTAGTTCATACTTTGCTCAATAAACAAATGATGAGCATAAGACATGCCTTCTTTTGCTTTTAAAGTATATTCGTTTGCACGTTCAGCATTTGGATAAAAACCAATTGGTAGATCACAAACAACAAGGTCAACCGGATCTACAAATAAAGGTGCTAAACTATCTTGATTAAATAGTTCTATTTCATGTCCTAGTAAGTTGCCAATAACAAATGCGATTCTAACAAGAACATCATCTACATCTATTCCAACAGATTCAGTAAATTTATCCTTTGAAGAATTTAAAATTGTTAATAGAAGATTTCCAGTACCGATTGCCGGATCTAAAATAGTTAAATTTTGTTTCCCCTCAGTAAGCTTTCCAACTAAATAAGTAATAATAAAAGCAATACCATCTGGAGTCATTTCATGATTTGTTTGTACCCCTTGCTTCATACCTTTTAATATCGCTAATTGAAATGCTCTACGAATACTCTCATTATCTTTTGATGCCGATGTAAATTGATGAATTGTATTCATAAGCTTGTCTTTTTGTGAACCATTAATTTCTTCTTGCAAAACTTCCCCTTCAAAGAAATTTTCACCTGTTTCAATTAATGCCTCTAAATAAGAAATTTCTAAATTATCTTTTAAACATTCTGTCGATTCATCTATGTAATTAAATAAAAATTCTACTGAATTCTCTCTTACCATTTTTCATTCCTCACTTTCATAATAGAACAGTCATTGTGTTTCATTATACGTATGGCTTTTAAACGTGTCCACTTTAATAATTTCTTCTATTAGAAAGTATTTGGTTTTTTTAATCAATTTTAATCCAGTACTGTTAATTTAATTTTAATTGATGAATGTTTACTTTTATTTAATACATTTTGAACTTTTTATGTAGTTTTAAAATATCAGTACAAATTGAAAACAAACAAAGACCTCATTAGTTGAGGTCTTCACGTTGTTGAATAATAATCTTGTCAATTAATTATCAAATTTCCGTAAAGGAGTAGAGTGTTGTTGATTTCCACTACGGGGTGCTCGCTTTCCATGNNTCCATTCCAATCAACTTATTTATTAAAAAAAGTCTGCAATAAAACCTAATCAAAATAGCCTTTACTTAGAATAAACTAACATTACTATAGTTATTGGAATCGTAAAATTGCTCAATCATTTTAACATTTAAGACCATTAATAGTTCATCAAAAAATGAATTTTTACATCAATAATAATTTTCCACTTAATATTGTTTTCCCTTTAGAGCATTTAAGTTTTCAACAAACTTAAAAATGAGTTTTTCAATTAGTTGCCAATTGGTGGTGGTTGATTTCCACTAAAGCCTATTATGAGTAACTTACTTTCAAATTTTTGCTGATATACTTACTCATGAACCTGCTTTAAATAAGTAATTTTCAACTGTTTACTTACTATTACTGCCGTTTCAATGTTTTAATTCAACACGCTAAAGACCTCATTAGTTGAGGTCTTTATTTCCTGTTATATATGTATAGCTCTATTTTTCACCGTCGTCAGTTTAACTAATTTTCACTTTCTTTTCTAAAGGTTTCATAAATCGGGTTATATAGTTCAAAGATTTTGTTCCATGAACTAGGCGATATAAGCTTGTGATAACCGAAAGTAATGTATATGGTTTGTATGCTAAGTATTTTGATTCCCATTTATTCGCAAATTTGCTTTTAAAAGTTAATAATCCTTTGAAGTTATAAATTGAGTTACCATATTTAAAGATTATTTTTGCGGATTTTTCGATGATTGATGATTTTGAATCTTGGCCAACATTTGCTAATGGTGCCATTCCAAGGCTGCAGCTTTTAAATCCATTTTCTTTTGCCCAAAACATAATTGAAACAAACAGCATATCCATCGTTCCATATGGTAATTCCTTTAAATATCTCATTAAATCGATTGTTATATTTTCGGCTTGAATCGGTAATGTCGCAAAAGCTATTACTTGACCATTTTTATCCCTTAAAATTCCGATCGGAAAATTTGAAACATAATCAAAATGAAATGAACCTACTGAAAAGGATAGCTCTTCTCTTCCGTTTAACCATACATCAGAGACCCCTTTTAGCTCTTGAAGTAGACCTATAGAATGTCCAGGCATAGACACTTCAAATTGATATCCTTGTCGAATGAATTTATTCCTTTTTGTTCTTAGTTTTGCTCCTTTTTTACCTGCAATTTCGAAATTCTCTAATTCAACTATTGCTTCTTCACCTAATTTTAACAATCGATAGCCAGCTTTTTCATACAACATTTTTGAGATTTCGTCTATTTGATAAAAGCACGGAATACATTTTATACTCCTTGAATAATGTTCAAACTCCTTTATTTTTTCAAAAGAAATCTCACCAATTGGATCACATAAAACAACTAATTTATTACCCTCTTTACGGTAAACAAATGCAGATTTTTGATCTTCTGAAAGAAATACTTTTTTATCTCCAAGTAATCCTAAATGCGTTAATGAAGTTCCACCATATGTTTTAATAAGTTGTTGAATAATCTCAATTGTAGTTTTTTGATTTGATTCTTTTAAAATTTGTTTCATAATACCCCCAATATAAAGAGTCAATTTTCTTTACAATTTCTATTTTACAAAAAATAATTACTTGTGGAAATCCATACATTATTTTTTTTTATCAAAGTATTATTTGGTAATATTTAACCCCTCCTGTATAATTCAATTTATTAAATATAAATGGATGTGAGAACAAATGAATAGGAAAATTGGTTTTATTGGTTGCGGTAAAATGGCCCAAGCTATGATTGGTGGGTTAATTGATTCGAATGTAATTGAAAAGCATCAAATTTATGTAAGTGCAAGATCTAATGAAACGCTTGTAAAAGTGAAAGATTTATATAATGTTCACACATTAAATAGTAATATCGATTTAGCAATGCAGGTTGATTATTTGTTTTTAGCAGTTAAACCTGATTTATATCCGACTATTATTGAGGAAATTAAAGAAGTTGTTTCAAGTAATACTGTGATCATTACAATTGCCGCTGGAATTACTTTAGAAGGTGTTGAGAAATCATTCGGTAAAGAGGTTAAAATCGTTCGAACGATGCCAAATACTCCTTCGTTAGTTAGGGAAGGCATGAGTGCACTATGTCATAATCAAGTAGTGACCAATGAAGAGTTAAGTGAAGTAATGGAAATTTTCAATAGCTTCGGAAAATGCGAATTAGTAAATGAAAAATTAATGGATGCGATTCCTGCTGTTAGTGGTTCTTCTCCAGCTTATGTTTACTTAATGATTGAAGCTTTAGCAGATGGAGCTGTATTACAAGGTATCAAACGCGACCAAGCATATAAGTTAGCTGCACAAGCAGTTTTAGGTGCAGCAAAAATGGTACTTGAAACTGAACTACATCCTGGAGAATTAAAAGACCAAGTTTGTACACCAGGTGGTGCAACAATAGAAGCAATTGCCGAATTAGAAAAACAAGGCTTCCGCTCATCTATTATTTCGGCCATGGAACGTTGTACTGAGAAATCAGTGTCTTTAGGTAAATGATCTTGGAATCAGTCTGATAATATACACACTGAGGCATTCATATTTGTGAATGCCTTTTTAATGCAAAAAAAACTGCCGAGATTTACTCGACAGCCTTTTACCTCTAAAATGGTATTTGTTATTATTTTGCAGCTTTTACAGCTTCGATTGCTGCTTCATAGTTTGGATGAGTTGTACCTTCAGCTACGTACTCAACGTAAGTAACAACATCATTTGAATCTACTACGAATACTGCACGAGCTAATAAACGTAATTCTTGCATTAAGACACCAAATGCTTCACCAAAAGATGCATCACGGTGATCAGAGTAAGTATGTACATTTTCTAAACCACTTGCAGAACACCATCTTTTTTGTGCGAATGGTAAGTCCATTGAAATTGTTAAAACTTCAACGTTTTCTACGTTTGATAATTCTTCGTTAAAACGACGAGTTTGTGCATCACAAACTCCAGTATCTACAGAAGGTACTGCGCTAATTAAGCGTACTTTACCAGCTGAAGCCTCTAAAGTTACAGGGCTTAAATCATTTGCTAATACAGTAAAGCTTGGAGCTTTTTCTCCTACTTTTACTTCTTGTCCAATAAGAGTTACTGGATTGTTTTTAAATGTTACAGTTGCCATGATATTTCCTCCCAAAATTACAAAATGTTCACAACATTTATCTTACTGGAAGGAAACCTTGAATGCAATTAACTTTACTTAAATTTTATATTTAATCTAAATCTGAATCAAAATCATCCACATGTTTATCTGAATCATCTTTTTTCTTCATATATTTTTTTACTTTTTCTAATGCTTGTGGCGTTAAATCCATTAGCTTTTCAATTAAATGTGTATTTTGGTCTAAGTGAAGTAGTTTAACACCATCTTTACCTACAATTAAAAATGCAATCGGAGTGATTGAAGCACCTCCGCCTGTACCTCCTCCAAATGGATGTGGACTTCTTACTTCAGCTTCTTTAACACCATCTACTAAATGGTAATTTCGAAATTCACTTCCACCAGCTGCAAAGCCAACCCCTACTTTTGATACGGTTAAAATTAAACTTCCATCTGGTGTTGAAATTGGATCACCAATAATTGTATTTACATTAATCATTGCTGATAAATTTTCCATTGCCGCGTGCATTAAGTCTCCAATAGGATGTTGACTCATTGTTAATCACCTCTAATTAGTTTCGATTGGATGTGTTGCTTTAAAGTCTTTTCTAGTTTTTAAGTATGCTTTAAGTAATAATAATCCCGCAAAGACTGCCTTTCGTACCGAAAATGAAAACCTTATCTTTCCTTTAGTTTCCATTACGGACGTATAATAATTGGGCGTGATATCGATCGTTGGCGGATGATGTAATATTGTAAATTTCTTTAATAAATTTTCAAAAATTCCGATCGCACTATAAGCTGTTCCAATTGATATCCCTGTTAAAGCTGAATTTCCGACACCGAAATGAATATGATAAGTTAAATTGTAAATTTGTACAGTGTTTAAAAATTTTGTAATGATAGTATGTCCGTTGGAGTATAAATTTATGAAAAAATCAATTTGTTGAAAGACAGACAAATCCCTTTTTTTCTCTAAATCTGATACGTCCTCCTTTACCTCTTTTGGTCTCTTTAAAGGAATCGTAAAGGTGAAATGCAAAAGATTGTTCAGGATAGACAGTTTAATATTCATAAATCGTTCTTCATTTGTATAAACGGATAAAATATTGACTTTCATATTTATAAAAAGGACGAAAATGATTAACAGTAAAACAACGATTGCAATAAAAATTAGAATAGAATATATGTAAAGCAAAAAATCACCCTTTTTTGTATCAGTATGGGCAAACCAACTTCTGGATAAACAAAAAGAATGGTAAAATTACATACCATTCTTTTTGAGTAGTAAAATATTAGGTTTTTAATGTAAATTCTAGTTGTTTGTTGGTAACAAACAACTTCTAGGACACTCCCGCTTGACCTTCCATTAACTTACTCATGTCTTTTATAGACAATATTACCTCGGCAAATAGTTTCACTGCATTTAACATACAGTAGATCATCTTTTTCTAACTCAAATGGATTTTCATCAAATAAAATAATGTCAGCAGAATATCCTTCTTTTATGAGACCTCTTTTATCTTCTTGACGAAACGAAGCCGCACTATCAATCGTATATAGTTTTATTGCCTCATATAGGCTAATTGCTTCATCGATATTATATGCTATCTGGTCCTTTGCTTTTCGGGTAACCGCTGTATATATACCTTGCCACGGATTAATTGTATCAATCGGTGTATCTGAACCATTTGCTATAGCGATTGATTCATTTAATAGTGTTTTAATTAAATATGCATATTCATTTCGGCTTTGACCAATACGTTCTACTAGCCATGGATAATCGGCATATATAAATGAGGTTTGCACATCTACAATGATGTTTAATTCTTTCATTTCCTCAATTAATTTTGGAGATAAAAGTGCACAATGTATAAAACGATCAGGTAGCTGAGTTTGATTAGGATATTTTTTAACAACATCAATAGCTTGCTTAACGGCTAAATCTCCAATCATATGAAATGCTATTGGCAATCCATTTTCACGCGCTTTTTTTGTAATTACTTCTAATTTTTCTAGAGAAGTCACTTGTAATCCTGTTATGCTTTGATCGTCGTCATAAGGTTTTTGTAACAGTGCAGTGCGACCACCAAATGAACCATCAATAAATGCTTTTACGCCTCCAAATGATACATTTTTATTGCCATTATGTAATCTTCCTTTGACTTCATCCAAAGTCGTATGATGAATTAAAACATGAGTATGAAATGGAACTTCATTTAACAATCGCTCATATAAATCTATCACTAAATTTGCGTTTCCATAATAGGATAAATCCTCTGTAACCGCTCCAACAATACCGTATTGATAACAATCTTTAATAGCGGAAATGATTGCTTTTGACAAATACTGATCGTCTGGTGCCGGCATCGCTTTTATGATTAAATTGACAGCTTCATCATACAATAATCCGTTTAAACGACCATCCTCAAAGCAGCCAATTTGTCCTCCTTCGATTTGCATTTGTTCATTTATTGATGCATGATCAAGTGCAAGAGAATTTACAAAGTAGACATGTCTACAAGTTCTTTTTAACACAAGTGGATTTGTGCTTGATAAACTATTTAAGTCGTCAATGCAAAATACAGCTTTTGAGTCCCATTCGTTTTCATTCCATCCTTCCCCAACAATCCACTCATTTGGGTGCGCGTCATTTACAACTTTTTTCATTCGATCAAGCATCTCGTCATATGATTGACACTTTGACAAATCTACACGATTCATCGCTTCTCCATGACCAATTAAATGCAAATGACTATCAATGAAACCTGGAAAACCGATTTTTCCGTTACAATTGATTTTCTCAAATTGTTCACCCTGTAAAGAAGAAAGTAAAGCTTCATATGTTCCTGTTTTTAAAATTTGTTCACCTTCAGTAATGATTGAGTCTACAGTTTCCCCTTCACTTTCCATCGTATAGAATAAACCATTATGCCAAAGCTTCTTCATTTCATTCCACCAACCGTTCTTAAAATAGTTTCGTTTTTTATTTTGAAAGATAAATTGTCCCAAAATCAAAAAAAGAGGGAATTTTCCCTCATTTTAACATAAGTATTTAATTGGATTCACGTAATTGTTCCATCGCACGTAATTCTACTCGGCGAATTTTACCAGAAGTTGTTTTTGGTAGCTCTTGGACAAATTCAATTTTACGTGGATATTTATAAGGAGCAGTAATTTTTTTCACGTGTTCTTGTAGTTCAGATACTAAGTCATCTTGATTTGTAGTATTTTCAGTCAAAACAACAAATGCTTTAACAACATTTCCACGTAATGGATCTGGACTAGCAACAACCGCACATTCTTTTACAAGCTTATGTTGTACTAACGCATCTTCTATTTCAAAAGGACCAATTGTATAACCAGAACTAATAATGATGTCGTCACTTCGCCCATCAAACCAATAGTAGCCATCTTCATCTTTCTTAGCTCGGTCACCCGTTAAATAATACTCGCCTTTTCTTTGTGCTTTTGTACGTTCCATATCATTATAATAATGTTTAAATAATGCTGGTGAGCTTAAATGTACTGCGATATGTCCCACTTCGTTAACCCCAATTGGATTTCCTTCATCATCAACGATTTCAACTAAGTTTCCTGGCGTTGGAATACCCATTGAACCTACTTTTGCTTTAATATCCTTCATCGTCCCGATTAATAAAGTATTTTCAGTTTGTCCATAACCATCTCTTACATCAACATTGAAATGCTTTTTGAACGTACGGATTACTTCTTGATTTAAAGGCTCTCCTGCTGATACAGCACTTCTTAATGTAGGTAATTGATATTGATCTAGATTTTCAACCTTTGCCATAAAACGGTATTCGGTTGGCGTACTACAAAATACTGTTATATTTTGCTCCTTTAGTAATGTTAGGAAAGTATCTGAATCAAATTTCCCTTCATAAAAGAAACCCGTTGCCCCACTGCCTAATGTCGCTAGAAATGGACTCCAAATCCACTTTTGCCACCCTGGCCCTGCAGTTGCCCATACAGTATCATCTTCAGTCACATCTAGCCAATTCAAAGCAACTGTACGAATATGTGCAAACCCCCAACTATGAGTGTGTACAACCCCTTTAGGATTGCCAGTCGTTCCTGACGTATATGAAATAAACGCTAAGTCATCACTTTTTGTTTCCACAGTTAATACATGTGCTCCACTAATTGCTTGGTCATTCAATGAAGTCCACACTGTTTGTTGATTATGAATCGTAAATAATTTATATTTTCCAGTTTTAGCAATATCGCTAAAAGTACCTATATATTGATCATGCGAAACAATCGCTTTTACTTCACTATGTTCAAGACGGTACTGAATATCCTTAACCGTTAACATTTCAGATCCTGGGATTACAACACATCCAATTTTTAAAATAGCTAAATAAACTACATAAGTCTCAATACATCTTGGCATCATGACAAAAAGTTTGTCCCCTTTTTCGATGCCACTATTTTTAAATGTAAAAGCATATTGGTGAACTTTATTATATAGTTCCTTATATGTTAATTGGTGGGATTCTCCATTTAGGTCAACCCACTTTAACGCCACTTTATCAGTTGAAGCAAATTTTTCAATTTCCCAAACGAGATTATATACTTTTGGAGCGATTAGACTTGTACTGTTCATCTTAGTTAGTCCCCCTTTTGATCATTACTAAAATTATATTTTGAAATTTGCAAAATAGAATAATAATGGTTTCGTTAATTGTATAGTCAATTCCTGCTATTTTTCGACTATTTTTCAGAAAATTTAAACAAAAACTCATAAAAAAAATAAACTACCTAAAAAAGATAGTTTATTTCATCAAAATAGCGAGCTCTATACTCCTCGCCTTTCCTGTAAATCAATCACTTTCAACTGTAATACTGTATGTACAAGTAAATGTTTCATTTGGATTTAGTATTTGAATACCAAGTTTATCTTTCATTTCTTTTACTGGGCCGATTTCATCTGCAATTCCATACCACGGTTCAATACATAGAAACGGTGCTGTTTGTGTAGTCCATATTCCAACGTATGGAAACCCTTCAAAATGAACTTTGATTGTATTACTATGATTTTTCGAACGAATTGTCAGTACGTTTTTATTAAGTTTTTCAAAAATTAATGCATCATCCTTAAAAAGTTCTCGAGTTAATGGTAAGTTTTTAATATTTTGACCGATTAGTTCTCTTTTACCACTTCGATATGGTCCTTCTAATTTAATTGTTTCTAATCTTTCTTCCTCTTCAAACTGTAAGTAATAATCCTCAAAACTTTCATCTTCCTTCAGTGGTATGTTAAACGCCGGATGAGCACCTATTGAAAATGGCATTGATTTCTGATCATTATTCGTTACAACATAATTAATAAAAACTGTATTGTTCTTAATCTTATAATTAATATTTAATGAAAATTGAAATGGATATTTTAAAAGCGTGTGTTTACTACTGATTAACTCATAGTTAATAAAGTCTTCTTTCATTTCAGTTAATTGAAAATCCATATCTCTTGCAAAACCATGTTGAGAAAGCTCATAAACTTTATTATCCACTTTATATTGATTATCAATTAATTTACCAACATTCGGAAATAAAACAGGTGCATGTCTCCCCCAATAAGCAGGATCAGCATTCCATAAATAATTTAAATTATCTTTTTTTGTAAAGATACCCGTCAACTCTGCTCCCTGTGATTTAGTTGTAATTTTAATAAATTCATTTTCGATATTTGACATGAACAGGTCTCTCCTTTAATTTATTCCCCTCAATTATAGCAAAGTTAATCTTAAATATTAAATCTAGCGAAATAGAAAAGAGGTAGGTTTTACCCTACCCCTTAATCCATAATTATTTAAATTTTATTATCGAGAAAATCCACCAAGGCTTTGTTCAGCCATTTGTACTAAACGCTTTGTGATTTCACCACCAACAGAACCATTAGCACGTGAAGTTGAATCTGGACCAAGGTTTACACCAAATTCTGTAGCGATTTCATACTTCATTTGGTTTAAAGCATTCTCAGCACCATCAACTAATAATTGATTGCTACCTGAATTATTTCTATTTGACATGTGTTGTCACCTCCTTGTGAGTATAGAGTGTGATAAAACACATATCTTCATTCATATTTTTACTGGTAATTTTTAGTAATTTTATAAAAGTGCGTCGATATCGATTTCTGCTTCTTTTGTTGACGTTTGATTTCGAATCATTTCGTTCTCAAAAATGATTGATTCTCTATTAACTACAGCTTCATTTATTAGTTCAGTAAAGTCAAAACGACTCTCGTAACGAGCCACTTTATCACGTTTTGGTTTTGTAGTTGGATTAGCTGGAGTAAAAATTGTACAGCAATCCTCATAAGGTCTAATACTGATATCATACGTATCAATTTTTTTAGCAATATCCATAATCTCTAATTTATCCATAGCTAATAGTGGTCTTAAAACTGGATAATTAGTTACTTCATTGATTGTATGCATACTTTCCAATGTTTGGCTTGCCACTTGACCTAAACTTTCACCAGTTGCTAAAGCAAGTGCTTTTCGATCAACAGAAACTTGCTCTGCAATTTTAAGCATAACACGTCTCATGATTGTCATTGTGTAGCTTGCAGGCATTTCTTTATGAATTGCTTTTTGAATTTCAGTAAATGGTATAACATGTAAAGTGACTCGTCTACAATATCTAGTTAATTTACTTGCTAAATCAAATACTTTTTGTTTTGCTCTATCACTCGTAAAAGGAGGACTTTCAAAATGAATCGCCTCTATTGACACACCTCGTTTTAATAACATGTACGCTGCTACTGGGCTATCGATTCCACCAGAAAGTAATAACATAACTTTTCCGCCAACTCCAACTGGATAGCCACCTGCACCATATTCTTCTCCACAAGTAATATATGTAGCATCATCACGCACTTCTACTCGAACAGCTACATCTGGCTTATGAACATCTACAGTTAAGTGTTCAGTATTTTGAAGAATATACCCACCTAGCTCGCGATTTAACTGTGGCGTATTTAATGGGAATTGTTTATAACTACGTTGTACGTTAACTTTAAACGTTTTAACACTATCACCAAGCTCGTTAATAGCTTCAAGAGCACCTTTTTTAATTGCATCTAATTCAGTATCAACTTTTCTAGCATAACTAAACGTATGAATTCCGAAAACTTCCTTTAGGTTGGCAGCAACCTTCTCATGGTCTTCACCATTTAATTTTATATACATACGATCACGCGTTGCAGTGATTTTAATTTTTTCATAAGCTTTTAATCGATTTCGAACATTTTCTCTTAATATACTTGTAAATCGACCTCGATTTTTTCCTTTTGTAGTCATTTCTCCATAGCGAATTAAAATATATTCTACATTCATGCTGTTACCCCATTACTTTATATAAATTTTTAATTACTTCTTTAATTATTTTGTTAAACTGCTCTACTTCACTCATTGTATTTTCATAAGAAAGACTTATTCTGACAGCACTACTTGCTACTTTTTCGTTCTTACCCATACTTTGTAGTACTCGGCTTATCTCAAAAGTTTTAGAAGAACATGCTGATTTTGTAGAAATAAAAACATTTTCTTCAGATAGAGCATGGACAATTACTTCAGGCTTTAATCCTACAAATGAAATATTTATTATATGTGGAGCAAAATCTGATTGTGGTGAGTTCAATACAGTATAGTCAATCAACTCTAAATTTTGAATGAGTGCGTTTCTCATGTTATATAGGTGATCATTCATTGTTTTTTGTTTTTCTAGCGTGATTCTTAACGCTTTTGCCATCGCAACAATTCCTGCTAGATTTTCCGTTCCTGAACGAATCTCTCTTTCCTGTGAACCACCTGTCATTAAAGATGATAATGTTACACCTTCTCTAATATATAAAATTCCAGTTCCTTTTACACTATGAAATTTATGACCAGAAATAGATAATAAATCGATCGCAGCTTGTTTAATATTTAATGGTACTTTTCCTACCCCTTGAACCGCGTCAACATGGAAAAATACTTTAGGATAATCCGTTAATAATCGCCCAATTTCGGCTATCGGTTGAATTGCTCCTGTTTCATTATTTACATGAATGACAGAAACTAATATCGTATCATCTCTTAACGCATTTTTTAATTGGTCAACAGAAATAAACCCATCTTCGTTTGGGGATAAGTAGGTTACTTCAAATCCTAGATCCTCTAATTGCTTGTACGCTTCATAAATTGACGGATGTTCAATTTCAGTCGTAATTAAATGCTTCCCCCTTGAACGATGCATCATGGCAGTTCCTTTTATTGCTAAATTATTCCCCTCTGTTCCACCTGATGTAAAGATGATCTCTGATGGTTGAACTGATAAAAGCTCTGCAATTTGGTTTCTAGCTTTTGAGAGTAATTGCTCTGAGCGTCCACCTAGCTTATGAATCGAAGAGGGATTTCCAAAAAATTGGTCCGAAACAGTCATATATGTGTCTAATACCTCTTTATAAGGCTTAGTAGTCGCGCTATTATCAAAATAAATCATATTTTTTTGTACCTCCATATTGCTTGAGTCCATTTTTCATTATATCTGAAAACAGACGAAACCCCTAAGATTTACATCTATAGGGGTAGTGTGTACTTTTGTTCATTTAGTATTTCTTGTAATTTATCGATTGCACCAGGTTCAATTTTTTCAATTGAAACGGCAGCTTCTTCTAGAGCTTCGTTATATTGAAATTCTCTAAATAATTGCTCTGCCTTGTCCATTGACGTTGCCATTTGTTCATTTTTACTTCTATAGCGATTTCCATATTGTATCACTTTTTCTACGAAATACCCTTGTTCAATCATATATTTCGTATCATTATAGCAAACATGTACAGCTGTTGCTGCTTTTTCTAGTAAAAATGAAACATGCGTCATTTTTAATGGCTTTTTCTCTAATTCCAAATAAACAATTTGCATACTTTCTTGAGCATCTTGTATTTGTTTCATAGAAGAAACTGGCATACCAGGTAAATTAGAAATTTGAACAAGACGTTTAACCTCTAACATTAATCGTTTCATTTCAATTAATTGATCACGAGCTTGTAATTCATCTTTTCGAAGTGCTTTTAGCATTTCAACATACATCAAATGAGATTCTTTAACATCTTCCATTTGCTTTTTTAATAAATCCAATTCTTCTCTTATTACAGAAAATGCAAGATCTTGTTCTGCTACACGGATCTGCAATAATTCAAAGCGTTTTGTAATGATGCTTACTTGCTTTTCAACCATTTTTTGAGCTTGAGTATCTTCATCACTTAATTCATAAATTTGCTCAACTAATTGAGTCTCTTCTTTTGTTTTTAAATTATCTTCTCGAATACTTTGAATTTCTTCCTGAGAAGTCCATATTTCTTTTTCTACTACAAATTTACTCTCTACTTCTTTTTCTAATAAATCATAGATTGAATCGACTTTTGCTTTCACAAATTCAAGCTTATCATTCGCTTCTGTGATTTCTAGTTTTTTAATTAATTCGACACAGTCGATACATATTTTAGAACAATCAATAGTTTCATTTTCTAATGCTTCAAAATCAAGCACATATCCATCTGCTTTCATTTGCTTTAAACCATCAGTTAAATTATGTATTTGAGAGGGCATTGTAGTAGAAGATTCAATATATAAATCCGGTATGATTTGCATATTTGTTTTTAGTATATGTACTTGATCAGCAATTTCTTTCACTAAGCCTCTTGCTTCTAAATAGTTTCCTTTTTCAGTTGTGTCATTAAATAATTGAATTTGTTGTTTGATATCATCCATTTTTTGTTCCAACTGAGTTTCAGAAATTGAATATAAATGACGATGAGTTAATAAAAGCTTTCTTTGCTCAAGATACTCTTTGTTTAACATTTCAATATCCGAATTATTTTGTTCTTCGCTACCTACTAGGTCACTTACCTCATTTAGAATTTTATCGATGCTTGATTCAGCTTCAGTTAGGCTTCCCTCAATTTCACTAATCCCTGCTTTAGCTTTCATGAAATGATATTTATTAATTGCCTCATCTATTTCTGAGATGGAATCAGTTACTTTTGGTAAAAATGTTGTAACTAGTTCATCCCAATCAGTTCTCCATTTATCAAAAAGCTCTTCCGTTTGGCCGGTCATATTTAAGGCCTTTAGCTTTGAAAGTTCATCCGTAACTGGCTTACTCATTAACTGCATTCTCCACGATTCAAGTTCATCGAGTTTTTTGAATAAACGTTGTCGAATTGTTAAGGCTACAATCATTAATGCGATAACAATAGCTATTACGACTAAAATTACATAGAATGTCATTGTCATTTTCCCTGATGTACCTCCTTTTACTGCCATCTGAATCTATTTATTTGTACGTTATTTTTTGAGTTAATAAATCGCTCTTTATTTAGGTCATAGTTAATAATAACATGATAAAGTTGATTTTTGGCTTAATTTTTTCAATTTTTTCATATTTTTATCAAACTATAATAAATACTGTAAAAGCTTGTAGAAATTTCAGATTTTTAAACAACGAAAAACGCCTTTCCATTGTGATTTTTCACAATGAAAAAGGCGAACTTTTAGGATGACAGTTCTACTCGACTAACTAGTCTCTCATCCATATCGAATAGTGATTCGATCCACTTCTCAACATACTCTTTATATCTTTCAAAAAAATACATATCATTTTGTTGTATATACAATACTTCATTTAAATAGCCTGGAAATAAGTACGGTGTTGAAAGGAAGGATTTTAATTGGACGAAAAAGACTGAAAATGGCATTGTTAGTTTCACATTAGACAAACGAATAGCATCATAAATTTGAGTAAATGTATAACGCTCTCTTGCTAAATAAGTCATCATAATTTCACGAATGAAGACCGAGTCGATTGTCAGCTCTCTGTAAAAAATCGAAGCATATTCCTTTTTTAAAAAGTAATAATTAAGTACTTCACCAACAAGGTTCATTAAAATGACATTTGCGTTTTTATCATACAATGACAAACTGTGTTTATCTAAAATTTCAACGTATCCTTCTAAAAAATCTACTATGATATGTTCAAGTAAACCTTGTTTACCTTTAAAATAATATGAAATCGTCGCAATATTTACATTTGCTTTTTTAGAAATGTCCCTTACTGAAGTACCCTGGTATCCATTAATTTTAAATAACGTAAGCGCTGTCTCGATGACTTTCTTCTTTGTTGCAAGTTTATCTTGCTCCATACTCGTCACCCTCTTTTACAACATCAATTCCTTTATTAATTAGCGAAATACTGAAAAATTCCTCTACAAATCGGTCGACAAAATTACCAGTATTCTTTCGAAATATGCTATGATATCTCAAATGAATTAGGGAAAGGGGTCTACAAATGTTTCAAAAAGTCGAATATTCAGGTACAAAAGAACAACAATATAATACTCTAACAGCTCAAGTTAAAGCTTTAATAGATGGTGAACATAACCTAATTGCTAATTTAGCAAATACATCTGCCTTATTAAATCAGTTTTTACACCAAATAAATTGGGTAGGATTTTATTTAAAAGATGGCGATCGCAATGAATTAGTATTAGGCCCATTTGTAGGTCTTCCTGCGTGTGTACGTATACCATACGGCAAAGGAGTTTGCGGTACATCTGCTCAAACAAAAACAGTTCAAAGAATCGATAATGTTCACGATTTCCCAGGCCACATCGCTTGTGACGCTGCATCAAATTCAGAGATCGTTATTCCTTTAATTCAGAACGGTGAAGTAATTGGTGTATTAGATATCGATAGTCCGGAATTCAATCGTTTTGATGAAACGGATCAAAAATATCTTCAAGCAATCGTAAATTTAATTGAAGAAACAATTAAATAAGAAAATTAATTTCTAAAGGAATCCTTTATTGGATTTCTTTTTTCTTTTTATATAAAGCTAAAAACAAAACTGCCCTTGACTATTTTATACTATCTGGTTATAATATTTTTTGTGTAAAATAACGCAGCGTTGTAAGCACAGGCTTGATATTTATTTTGTTCCTCTACTGTTTAAGAGGTGTCATCGCGTAACTCTGGCTGCTGGAGCGAGGATACATGAAAGCAAAATAAACAAACTGGGGCTACACGAACGTTTTTATTTTACTCCAAAATAAAAACTAAAGGAGGAGACAATCAATGTCTCGTTATACAGGATCTACTTGGAAATTATCTCGCCGTTTAGGCATTTCATTAAGCGGAACAGGTAAAGAATTAGAAAAACGCCCTTACGCACCAGGTCAACACGGACCTAACCAACGTAAAAAATTATCAGAATACGGTTTACAATTACAAGAGAAGCAAAAGCTTCGTCACATGTTTGGTGTTAATGAGCGCCAATTCCGTCGCACTTTTGATATCGCTGGTAAATTAGCTGGTAAACACGGTGAAAACTTCATGATCTTATTAGAAACTCGTTTAGACAACGTAGTTTACCGTATGGGTCTTGCTCGTACTCGTCGTGCTGCTCGTCAATTAGTTAACCACGGTCACATCTTAGTTGATGGCAAACGTGTAGACATCCCTTCTTTCCGCGTGAAAATTGGCCAAACTATCAGCTTACGTGAAAAATCACAAAACTTAGCTGTAGTTAAAGAAGCTGTTGAAGTTAACAACTTTGTACCTGAGTACATCACTTTCAACGCTGACAAATTAGAAGGTACTTTCAACCGCTTACCAGAGCGTTCTGAATTACCAGCTGAAATCAACGAAGCTCTTATCGTTGAATTCTACAACCGTTAATCAAAATGCTATGTAAATAGCATTTATAAAATCCCTAGAATCGTTGGTATATCAACAATTCTAGGGATTTTTATTTTATCTCTGCTTTGTAGGATAAGTTGTTCTCTCCCAATTAATTGGGGGATGTTTTGGGGGAACTTTTAATTTAATAAAGTGGACAGGCGTTAATGAAAAATTAACTAAAGACTTCTACAATCTTTTTTTGTCACTTACTCCTCACAGATACAATCTTACTTTTAATTTTCTACATCTTACTTTGAATTTTTTCAAGTTCAATTACTATCCTTTGAATTAAAGTAATAAAATTAATACATTGCTTCCATTCGCGATTCCTATTTTATTTGGTTCTGAATTTAATTTAGCTTCAATTATATAAAGACCATATCTATCATAAACAGTATTTGTTTTTTATATTATTCACAACTAAAATTTAATCTCATCACCTCTTGATTTTAATTACATCGATCTTCCTACCTGTTCTAACATTTTTATGAATAATGGTGAGAGTTGTATTAGAACGTAACCAAGACCAGCATTCTGAATCATACTCCAGGATTTTTCGGAATTACCTAACATAAAGAAAAAACATCCGCCAACCATTACTACTGAAGCAACAGGAAGACTAGTTGCAACAAGAATTTCAATTAAAGGATCAAGCGCGTGAGCTAAGGTTCTAGTAGCTGTTTCTCTAACCACCTGAGAAGCTGTCGCGGTTATTACTTTGAAAATTGAAAATGGAGTTGTGAAGGAATCGGCTATTAGTTGTTCCTGTGGAGAAAACATAGAAATAATACGCTAAATTCTAATTAAATGCAAAGGTTAAATCACCGTGTATCACACTCAAAAAGCTCAGACTTTATGCTCTGAGCTTTTCTTTTTTATATTTCACTATAACTTCCTATAATAAAATATCATCAGTATACACTTTTTTTATAATAATCTTTCTGTACATCCCGTCAAACATTATTGAAATATCTTCTTTAACAAATAAATTATCTTTATTCTTATCATACAATTTTTCAAAGTTAACTCCGATGTCAGTACCTAATAATTTTATTAATGGTCTAATTACTTTTTTAAATGGCGAAAGTCCTTTATTTTTTGGTGCAAATTTATCAAAGATGATAATTTCTCCACTTGGCTTCAATACTCTCAACATCTCTTTAAGACACTTATCTGCATCTGGAACAACTGATAATACAAGACTTCCTATAACTATATCAAAATAACAATCACTGAAACTGGTGTCTTGAGCGTCCATTTTTAAAAATTTTATTGATGAGTCTTTAAATTTTTCTTTTGCTTTATTGAGCATATCATCAGAATAGTCTATAGATGTAATATGTAATTCTTTGTGATTAATCAGTTCCAAATCTGCACCTGTTCCTACTCCAACAAATAGTATCTTTTGATTTTTTAAAAAATTAGTTTTGCTGAAAATCTCTTTCCTTGCGTGGAGGAATTGCCCAGTGTTAAAAAACTTATCATATATACCAGCCCAAATTTTGTATATCAACTCATTCCAACGATTGTTCATATTCCCCCCCATTTTTTATACAATATGTCTAGTAACAATCCATTAAAGGGACAGAACCTACTTTAATTCACCTAATTTTTAGAGAAACTTATCCTGTGAGTTTCTCTTTTTTTACAAGCTTGTTTGCCTTTGCCCAATAAATAAATTAACACAAAAAGAGAACCCTCCAGTATGGGCTTACCCCTGTCAAGTAGACAGTAAATAAAAAAGTACTTTAAGCAGCCATAGACCTGTATTCTATAAGGCTAAGGTTATTTAATTTCTTTTAAATCTCTTATTATTGTAGTACCAAATATAGCGTTTTACCGCATGTTCGACTTGTTTTTGTTCATTAAACTGATAGCGGTAGAAGCATTCAGTTTTAAAATGGCTAAAGAAGCTTTCAACACATGCATTATCCAGACAATTTCCTTTTCTAGACATACTTATCTTTCTATTGTATCTTTTAAGTGTTAGGTTATATCTTTTTGAGGTGTACTGGAATCCTTGATTGCTATGTAATAGGAGTTCACTTACATCTCTTTTTTTTATTGCTTTTTTTACTGTATCTAAAACGGGCTTAATATCGTTTCGTTCACTTATTTGATACGAAACAATCTCGTTAATATATAGATCTTGAATAATTGAAAGGTATAATCGTTTTCCGTTAAATATTAGATAAGTAATATCTGTTACCCATTTTCTATTTGGTTTATCTGTATTGAAATCTCGGTTTAAATAGTTTTCAGAGATTACATACGCTTCTTTGCGTACCTTCATTTAATACTTACTTCCTCTATTTTCTTTTTTAAAACATGTTAATTTTACCATTTAGAATCTAAATTATGAATGATTTATATTACAAAAATACCCTGTTTCGATAATAGAACAGCTGTTAGTGATGAAATTATTACTAGAAATCGATTTAATAAAATTTCTTTACCAACAAAAAAAGATGAAGAAAATTTTCTTTCACCTTTAGAACTAAAATTATTTTTATCTTAAGCAAAAAAATAGAAAACATAACTAATTACACATTTATTTTATTGTTGGTATACACGGGTCTGAGAAAATGAGAGGCACTTAGATTAAAGTGGGAAAACATTAATTTTCATGATAATACGTTATAACCTCAATCAAATTTGATTGTTGGTGTAAACAAACAATGCTTTCGTTTGGGACTCGTTTTTCTAATAGTAACTTTATCTTCATTTCTACCAAACTGCCTTTATTATCACGAGTTCTTTCTACAGTTTTTTATTATTTACATTCGATTAATATGTAAAAAAAGCCCTCGACTTTACTCGAAGGGCTACTTATGCGGAAATGAGAGGTGTATTAAAATAAGCTTTTATATTATTTTAATTTCACTACCGCTAAGTCATGTTGCATTGCATTATTACCTTCTTGTGGATCAAATGCAATATCACTAAGTCCAAATACATTTACTACAACATCACGATCTTTCGGGTGAAGAATTCTTACTTCATAAGCAAATAAAGTAGCTGGAAGTTGGAAAGATCTAAATGTTCTATATTGATTTGGTGGAATTGTTACTGTAGATGGGTCAACCATAGGAAGAATCACCGGGAAACCACTTGACCAGTCAAACATTAAAACACTCACAGAACGAGCGTCATCCGGGTCAACATTAAGAGCTTCAACTGTTAAAAACTGAGTACTTGAATGTCTTCTTAATACGCCAGTTGATAAAAATTTTGACGACATTAACGTCACTCCTTTCATATTATTTGGACAAGCAAATCCATATAATATAAAATGTTTCAATCAGTAGAAATGAAACGGACATTGGTACAAATTAATTCATAGTTTTTATAAAAATGATAGATTGCCCCACAATGATTAAATTTGTTTATAGTAAATAGCTTTTAAAATAGATAAACATTCTCTAAAGTATGCTGTCGGTATGATAACTTTTGGCGTTTTTGCAGGGAGACCGACTACATGTAACCCTTGTTTTTTAGCCAATTTTAAAGATCTAAATAAATGATAATCATTTGAAACAATGACTCCGTGGGCTTGATCATTGTGAATGAGTTTTTTTGAGAATTTCATATTCTCGTATGTATTTGTTGATAAATCTTCTTTAATGATTCGATCTTCTGCAATTCCTAATTTGATTAATTCAACCCTCATACATTCAGCTTCTGATATCAATTCATCATGACCTTTTCCACCTGAAACAATAATTTTTGCACTTTTATTTTCCTTAGCATATTTTGCTGCTGTTTCAATTCGATAACGTAAAGCTCTAGTTGGCTTATCCTTTTTCAAACCAGCACCTAATACAATAACATAATCCGCATTTTTAGGTACTTTATGCTGATATTGTAAAATGCTATTTACACCGATAAAAACGATGCAGAAGACATAACTTAATATCCCAATGATAATTGTATATGTAATTATTTTAAAAACACCCATTACCTTTATCTCCTTAAATAAAATTACTTTAACTTTTATTTTATCTAATAATAAAGTGGATTTCACTTAATTTTGGAATATTCCACAAATATTTAACATTATTCCTCATAAAAATCTTGACTTGTCTTTTACAGTGAAATAAAAAATCCCCTATACGAAAAGAAATGCTTGTCCTTTCTTTCGTATAAGGGATTGTTTCAAATTATTTATTCAATTATCTAGGATACTTATCGCCCATAGGATTATGTTGATCCTTCGAAAGTCTCTTTTGATGTGCTTTCGTTTTCGCATCTACATGATTTGCATCACTAGGACGATTTTTCTTTGAACCACCTGCTGCATGACTCATTTTTTTCCCTCCAATAACCAGTTCGTACAAAAACTAGTTTACGTAGAAATAATTTGTTTATGCGACTTTTCTTGAACTTTCACCTTTATTTTCAACTTCTAATCCTTTACCCAATAAAGCGGCTAACATACTGAATAATGGTGTAATAAATAATACGAATGAAAACGGTAAGTAATCAATAACAGGTACTCCTAATGTTGAAGCGAAAAATGCTCCACTTACACTCCAAGGAACGATTGGATTAAAAAGAGTTCCTCCATCTTCTAATGCACGTGATAAGTTTTTAAGTGGAATATTTTTTTTGATAAATACATCCTTTAATAATTGCCCAGGAAGTAGAATTGATAAGTATTGTTCACCTGTTAAAAGATTTACACTCATTGCAGATAATGTACTTGCAATAACAATATTCCCTTTACGTTTCAAATTAGATAATGACTGTATTAATGTCTCGAATACACGTAGCTCTTGTAATAATCCGCCTAAAGCAAGTGCAATAAAAATTAATGACACGGACCACATCATCGATTGTAATCCTCCACGGTTAACAATCGAATTAAGCATTTCATTTCCTGTATCCGTTTGGAATCCATTTTGTAATGTTGTAAACACTTTTGCAAGTGTAAGATCCTTTTGAATGAAAAATGCTAAAACTAATGAACTAACAATACCCGCCGACATTGTTGGTAAAGTTGAAAAACCTCTAAATGCCATAATAAAAACAATTAAACATGGGATTAATAATAACGGATTCACTTCAAAGCTAGATGAAATTGCTTTTTTCATTTCTGTAACCTGCGCCATATCTGTATTTCCATGACCCATACCGATGATTAAAAATAAAATAACTGTAACAATTAATGCTGGAATTGTTGTATATGCCATGTGTCGAATATGTTCATTAACCTTTATTCCTAAAATACTTGGAACGAAATTCGTTGTATCTGAGATTGGTGACATTTTATCACCAAAACACGCTCCACTAATAATTGCACCTGCTGCAATTGCTGGTGGAATCCCCATAATATGAGCGATTCCCATCAACGCTACACCGACTGTAGCAATTGTTGTAAATGTACTACCTGTAAAACTAGCAACGATGATTGTAATAAAAATTGCACTGATCGCAAACCACTTAGCTGAAAGAACAGAAATTCCGTAAAATAATAAAGTTGGTACCGTACCACTTAGCATCCAAGAACCGATTAATAGACCGATCATCATTAAGATTAATGTAGGAGACAACCCATTTTGAATACCCTTTTTCATCCCATTTTCAATCTGTTCCCATTTAAATCCTTTAAATAATCCAAATACAGCTAAACAAACCACACATAAAAGAAGCGGAATTTGTGGATCTGATTTTAATATAACTAGACAACTAGACATAATAACTGCAAACAGTACGATTAACGCACCTAATTCAATATTTTTCATTTTATATACTCTCCCTTATTTATACATCCATATATACGTGTTCACGAAACTTTACGAACCCAAGTTTCTCATAAAAGCTTCTTGCATTTTTATTGTCGATCCAGTAATCTAGCTCAATTCTAGAAAGATTATTCTCACGAGCAAAAGAAGCAATTTTATGGATTAAGAATGAACCGTACCCCTTATTTCTTTTTTCTTCATTAATACTTATCTGATGAACATACCCTAATCGAAAAGCCTTTTTTATCGGTCCTTCAGGTATATTTTTTATTTCAATCCAAGCATAACCGACTAATTCTTCGACATCTTTAACGACGAAAAAATGATGCTCTGGTTTATCAACTACACTCTTGAAAAACTCAGTTATTTCAGCCGAATTATGAACTTTAAAAAACTCTGGAAATAAATCAGCATGTAGGTTTTGAACACCTTCGTTAAGTTTCGCCAATATTCTGTAATCTTTCGTTGCAACTATCTCCATAATTTTCACCCTTTCAAAAAAAGCCAATAAAAAATCGAGGCCCCCCTATAAAATATAGGGACGACCTCGATCGCGTTACCACCCTAGTTATAAGAAATAAATACTTATAAAAGAAAAATTCCTTATCACTCGAATCTGTAACGTAGATTTACGTTCTTCCCTTCATTAGATCAACTAACTACGAAAAGAAAACTCCCGAAATGTAATTCATTTGATTGTGTAGACGAGTTTTCACCAACCACTCGCTCTCTGAACTACTACCAATCAAACTACTGCTTTTTCGTTCACTGTTTGTTCAATATTATAATGTAACCAAGTGGTATTTCTTCTTACCACGACGGATAATAATAAATTGCTCTTCTATTGCATCTTGTTTAGTTAAGACAGTTGCAACGTCCTGTATACGATCTCCATTTACATAAACCGCACCGTTTTGTACATCTTCACGTGCTTGACGTTTTGATGGAGAAATTTTTGCTTCAACTAGTAAGTCTACTAATCCTTTTTCTGCTTCACTTAAATTAAATGAAGGTACGTCTTTAAAACCTTGTTTGATTTCAGCAGCCGTTAATTCTTTTACAGATCCACTAAATAGTGCTTCTGTAATTTTAATCGCTTGATCAAGAGCTGCTTCACCGTGAACAAGTTTCGTTACTTCAGCAGCTAATGCTTTTTGAGCAACACGTTGTTCAGGCGCTTCATTAAATTGTTTTTCAAGCTCTAAAATTTCTTCTTTCGTTAAGAAAGTAAAGTATTTCAAGTATTTAACTACATCACGGTCATCTGTATTAATCCAGAATTGGTAGAATTCGTATGGAGTTGTTTTTTCAGGGTCTAACCAAACTGCTCCGCCTTCTGTTTTACCAAATTTAGAACCATCAGCTTTTGTTACTAAAGGTACTGTAAGACCAAAAGCTTTTGAATCTTCTTCTGTCTTACGGATTAATTCCATACCCGCTGTAATATTACCCCATTGGTCACTACCACCAATTTGTAATTTACAGTTATGGTCTTGGTATAATTTTAAGAAATCATATGATTGTAAAATCATGTAACTAAATTCAGTAAATGAAATACCTGCCTCTAATCGAGATGCAACTGAATCTTTAGCTAGCATGTAGTTTAATCCGAAGTTTTTACCGATGTCACGTAAGAATGTAATAACATCTAATTCGCCTGTCCAATCAAAGTTATTAACTACTTTAGCAGCATTTTCACCTTCGAAGTTTAAAAATGGTAATAATTGTGTACGAATTCGTTCACTGAACATTTTTACTGTATCAGCAGTATTTAATGTACGTTCTGCCTTCTTACCACTTGGATCACCGATCATTCCAGTTGCTCCACCTACTAAACCAATTGGTTTATGACCTGCAACTTGAAATCTCTTTAACATTAACACTGGTAATAAGTGACCAATGTGTAAGCTATCACCAGTTGGGTCAAAACCACAATATAATGAAACAGATTCTTCGCTTAATAATTTTTGTAAACCTTCTTCATCTGTCATTTGATTAATTAATCCACGAAATTCTAAATCTTGTAAGATATTTTCCATTTTTAGCCCACCCCTTCTATGCTCTATACGTCGTTTAAACAAAACAAAAAGTCCCTACTGATAAACAGTAGGGACGAATAATTATAATCGCGGTACCACCCTAGTTGTAGCTAATAAAACTAGCTACCTCTCATACAATTAACGGCTGTTAACCGTTCTAATCCTAATTTGCTTTAAACAAATTTCGAAAAAGAATGCTCCAGGGTGTAATTCATGTCAATGTCTGTGCTAATTCTCACCAACCATTAGCTCTCTGATCCAATACCATTCACACTACTAAGCCTTTCAACGCTCACTATTAAAATGTTATGAAACATTTATATCACAAATAAATCGTTTAAGTCAAATAGATAATTAAATTTTTATTAATTTTATTTAAATTGTCATTCAATATTTAAATAAAAATGCTTTATATCAAATAATATGGTTAAATATTAATACTAACATCTTTAAAAATACATATTTTGGAAATGGAGTGTTTTTTCTTGAAGAATAAAGGAATATGGATTGCTTTAATTATTGTAGTCGTTCTAATCTTTATGGGTGTAGGAAGCTATAATAGCTTTGTGACTCAGGAAGAAAATGTAACAAATAAAATGTCACAAGTTGATAACCAACTAAAACGTCGTTCAGATTTAATACCAAACTTAGTAAATACAGTAAAAGGATATGCTACACAAGAGAAAGATGTGATTGCTTCAGTAACAGATGCACGCGCAAAATTAGCTGGTGCTCAAACGACTGCTGATAAAAGTAAAGCTGACGCAGAATTGTCTGGAGCGCTAAGCCGTTTATTAGTAGTGGTTGAAAACTATCCTGATTTAAAATCAAATCAAAACTTCCAAGCATTAATGGATAGCCTAGAAGGAACTGAAAATCGATTAGCTATTGCGCGTAAAGATTATAATGATGCAGTAACGGTTTACAACCAAAAAATCAAAAAATTCCCGGGTGTACTAGTAGCTGGACCTTTTGGATTTGAGAAGAAGGATTACTTTGAAGTATCTGAAAAAGATAAAGCTACACCTGAGGTTGACTTTAGTGGCGATGGTAATAAATGAGAAAATTTCTCTCATCAATATTCCTAATAGGATTTCTTTTTTCATTTGCTACAGGAGCAAATGCTGAAATTAAAGTACCTTCTCAAGTAGGAGACATTTATGTACAAGATTATGCAAATGTTCTTAACAGAGAAGATACACAAACTCTAATTCAATTAGGGAAAAAATTAGAAGACACTACCTCTGCTCAACTTGCAGTATTAACAATCCCAAGTCTGGAAGGAAACGATATTAAAGAATATGCTAATACAGCATTTCGTAAATATGGTTTAGGTAATAAAGAGAAAAATAATGGTGTTCTTTTGTTATATGCTAAAAAAGACAGACAAATAAGAATCGAAGTTGGATATGGTTTAGAAGGAGTTGTAACAGATATTAGATCTGGTAACATTTTGGACCAGAGCGCTATTCCATATTTGAAAAAAGGTGAAGAATCCCTTGCATTAACAAACACATATAAATCTCTATATAATGTTATTGTAAATGGCTCTGAACAAACTGGTCATTCTAAGACAAGTAATTTATGGGCCACTTTAAAAGTATTCATCATCATTGCGATTGTAATTGCGGTCATCATCATTGATATGATGTTCTTTAATGGTGTACTTACTTATTTCATTTTAAATTTATTACCTGCACTATTAAACTCATCAGGTGGCGGTGGTCCAAGAGGCGGTGGCGGAGGAAGCTCCGGCGGTGGTGGCTCCGATCGAAAATTTTAGAACAACAAAAAAACCATTGGATTATTTCCAATGGTTTTTTGTTATTAATCTTCCATCGTTGATAAATCACCAGTTGGAAGGTCTAACTCCCATGCTTTTAATACTCTTCGCATAATTTTTCCGCTTCGAGTTTTTGGTAATTTATCACGGAATTCAATTTGTCTAGGTGCTGCATGAGCTGCTAGTCCTAGTTTTACAAAGGTACGGATTTCTTCTTTCAATTCATCTGAAGCAACATAACCATCTCTTAGTGCAACAAATGCTTTAATAATCTCACCTCTTACAGGATCTGGTATACCGATTACACCAGCTTCTGCAATTGCAGGATGCTCGACAAGCTTACTTTCTACTTCAAATGGACCTACTCTCTCACCAGAAGTCATAATTACATCGTCTACTCGACCTTGGAACCAGAAATATCCATCCTCATCCATATAAGCTGAGTCACCTGAAACATACCACTCATCGTTTAAGAAATATGATTGGTATTTTGCTTCATTATTCCAAATTGTGTTCATCATCGATGGCCAACCCTTTTTAATTGCTAGATTTCCCATCGTATATGGTGCAACTTCATTACCGTTATTATCAACAATAGCTGCCTCAATTCCAGGGAATGGTTTACCCATTGAACCTGGACGAATTGGCATACATGGATAGTTACAAATTAATGAAGCTCCAGTTTCCGTCATCCACCAATTATCATGGATTCGTAAATTAAATACTTTTGCTCCCCAACGAACTACCTCTGGATTTAAAGGCTCACCAACACTTAAAATATGTCGAAGTGAACTTAAATCATACTTCTTAATAATGTCTTCCCCTGAACCCATAAGCATACGGAACGCTGTCGGAGCACTATACCAAACCGTAACGCCGAATTCTTGAATTGTTTCATACCAAGCATCTGGACTGAAACGCCCTCCTAATATCACGTTAGAAGCACCATTTAACCAAGGTCCAAAAATACCGTATGAAGTTCCAGTTACCCAACCTGGATCTGCTGTACACCAATATACATCATCGTTTTGAAGATCCGTCACCCATTTACCAGTTTGATAGTGTTGAATCATCGCTTGTTGAACGTGAAGTACACCTTTTGGTTTTCCAGTTGACCCAGAAGTATAATGTAAAATTAAACCATCATGACGATTTAACCATGTAAGCTCAAAATCTGCTTTCGCCTCTTTATAACGAGCTTTAAAATCTACAAATTTACCGCCTTCCTCAACGTCATCACCTATAAGGAAGATTGTTTTTAACGCAGGTAGATCATTAACTGGAACACGCGATAATAATTCTGGCGTTGTGACTAATACCTTTGCCTCACTATCCTCTAAACGATCCTTAACAGCGCCTTCCATAAATGCTTCAAATAAAGGGCCAACAATAGCACCTAATTTTAAAGCTCCTAAAAGTGCAAAATACAATTCTGGTTGACGAGGCATGAAAATAAATACTCGATCACCCTTTTCAACGTCACCGAATTGTTTTAAAACATTTGCAGCCTTATTTGAATTATTTTTCATTTCTTCAAACGTATATTTTTCATTTCGCTTATCATCTTTGTAATACAAAGCAACTTTATCTTTTCGATCAGAATTTGCATGACGATCGATCGCTTCAAAAGCCATATTATACTTTTGTGTTGTATACCAAGAAAACTCTTTTTCTACATCTTCCCACTTAAAATTTTTATAAGTTTCATCATAGTTTTTTAAATTAAATTGTCCGTTTTTTACAGGAAGCGCTTCCACCTTCATATAAATCCCTCCTTGATATTCTCTACTATCATTATACAATGATAAGATTTAATTTTCAGTATTTTTAATAAATTACTCATTTATATGTATTAGACACATACTGTTTTTTTCCTGTATGTCTTTCCTGCATTTTTTAGTATGATTATTAAAAAGGTGTTTTCTAAAGGGAGTGAGAAATATTGGATCACCCAAAAAAATATTTTTCAAAAACAATCCAAACTGTGCATGGTGAATTAATTATAGAGGGACCGGTCGAATCTGCCTTACTTGAAACATATCATTTTCATGAAAATTTAACATCTTTTAGACAACCAGCACAGCAACATAAAGCAATTGTTGAAATCGCTAGTCTACCTGAAGCTAGAATTATTATTGCTAGACTTAATCAAACAATAGTAGGTTACGTAACTTATTTATATCCAGACCCACTTGAACGATGGTCAAAAACAACTCTAGAAAATTTAATCGAGCTTGGAGCAATTGAGGTAATACCTGAATTCCGCGGTTTTTCAGTTGCTAAAAATATGTTAAATCTCTCAATGCTAGATGATGCAATGGAAGACTATATCATTATCACAACAGAGTATTATTGGCATTGGGATTTAAAAGGTACTGGTTTAAATGTATGGGAATATCGAAAAATGATGGAAAAAATGATGAATGCCGGTGGACTCATCCAATTTGCAACTGATGATCCTGAAATCTGTTCCCATCCAGCTAACTGTTTAATGGTAAGAATGGGGAAACGAGTAACAACTGAAGAAATTCAAGCATTTGACGCACTACGCTTTTTACAAAGATATATGTACTAATTGAACTTTAATCTCGAAAGGTAGGATTCAAAATAATGCTTATTCAAGATATTATGCGCAGTTCAAACATTACTTTTAAAAAAGAAAATACAATCGGTGATGCAGTAACCAACTTTCGAACAGGTAATGTACGTCATATTCCAATCGTTAATGGAGATAATCAAGTGGTTGGAATCATTTCTGATCGAGATGTACGCGATGCTTTACCTTCAACACTTTTTCCACAAGCATTTTCATCTGTACTTGAGGTTCCTGTTGAAAAAATTATGACGACTAATGTCATTACTTGCAGTCCAATTGACTTCGTTGAAGAAGTAGCAACTTATTTCTATCAATATAAAATAGGCTGTTTACCTGTCGTATCTAGCGGAAAATTAATAGGAATTGTGACCGAAATTGATGTATTACACACTCTAGTAACTTTAACAGGTGCATATCAACCTAGCTCTCAAATAGAAATATTAGTCCATGATCATCCAGGCATTTTAAGTGACGTTGTTAACGTATTTTCAAAAGAAAATATTAATATTGTAAGTGTCCTTGTTTACCCTGCAAAAGATGTAGATCATAAGGTTCTTGTATTTAGAATTCAAACGATGAATCCACTTTCGATCATTCAAACTTTAAAAACTGAAGGATATAAAATTCTTTGGCCAAATGAAGCGAGTGAATCATGATGAAAAAGGATGCATACTTAGTATATAGCGAAGAATACCATGCCTATCAATTCAACGAAAAGCATCCATTTAATCCGATTCGCTCTCAATTGGTTTATGAACTATTAACATCTAGTAATCTATTAAATGATGCCGATATTATTCCACCAAGATTAGCAACTGATGACGAACTGCTCCTTTTTCATGATTTACAATTTATCGAACAAGTTAAAAAAGCAAGTCGAGAACCAGTTAGTGCAAATATCGCTGAACAATTTGGACTTGGAACTGAAGATACACCCATTTTTAAAAATATGCACGAGGCCAGTTCTTTAATTGTTGGTGGCACCTTAACAGCAGTAGATGCCGTTCTAGAAGGAAAATCCAATCATGCTTTTAATTTAGGTGGTGGGCTACATCACGGTTTTAAACGAAAAGCCTCTGGTTTTTGTGTTTATAATGACTGTGCAATCGCCATAAAATATATTCAACAGAAATATGGTTTAAAGGTGTTATATGTAGATACGGACGCACACCATGGCGACGGAGTTCAGTGGGCATTTTATGATGACCCAACTGTTTGCACACTCTCAATCCATGAAACTGGTAGATATCTATTTCCAGGTACAGGTGCGGTAACAGAAAGAGGACAAGGTAAAGGCTTCGGTTACTCATTTAACATTCCAATTGATGCATTCACCGAAGATGAATCATTTCTATTAAGCTATAAAAAAGCAATCAACGATATAGCTCAATATTTCAAACCAGATGTAATCCTTACCCAAAATGGCTCTGATTCGCATTGTTACGATCCATTAACTCATCTTTGTACGACAATGAAAACATTTGAGGAAATCCCAAAAATCGCACACGAAATCGCTCACAAATATTGCGATGGCAAATGGATTGCTGTTGCCGGAGGAGGATACGATTACTGGAGAGTAGTACCAAGAGCTTGGTCACAAGTATGGCTAGCTATGACAGATCAACAACCAACTTCTAACCTAATACCGGATAGCTGGCTAGAAAAATGGCAGAAAATTGCTAATGTTAAGTTACCTACAACTTGGACTGACAATCCATCAATCGTAAAGCCTATTCCAAGGAAAAGGGAAATAGAGGAATACAACGAACAAGTCTTATACCGTGCACTTGAGCCATTGCACATTCAACAAAAAAAACCTTTTATTTAAATACTAAGCGCCGTCTGAGAGAGTATCTCGACGGCGTTTATTATTTTTGGTAGATTTTTGATTATGAATTAGTAGACTGTGATTTATTTACGGCTCGATTTTAAGTAGATTCAGAGCACCTTTGCTAGTTTAATTCTAAAAACTATCTATTAACTTGTTAATAAAGATGTGAAATACGATTACGGGTATATGTATTCTTTTGATTTATTTGCAGTTTACAAAGTTTTATTTGCTGTTTTACTATTTTTATTTGCGGTTCTTGGATTTTAATTGCAGTTTTGCTATTTTTAATTGCGATTCTCGGATTTTATTTGCAGTTCTACTTTATTTGCGGACCACCCAAGTTTATTTGCAGCCCAACGTTTATTCCATATTTTTTGATAAGTTCCGCATAAAAAACAAAAGTAGCCTAGAATCACTAAAATTCTAAGCTACTTTCATTATTTACTTTGTTGATTGTCTAATTTGAAGATGATGCGGAAGAATGACTGTATGATCTTCCACTGTCTCTTTATTCATATACTTCGTTAATAATCTCATTGCAACTGCACCAATATCATACATTGGTTGAGCAACAGATGATAATTTTGGACGCACCATTAATGCCAGCCTTGTATTATCAAAACCAAAAACTTCAAGATTATTCGGTACTAATATTCCGTGGTCTTGGGCACTATGGATTATACCAATCGCCATTTCATCAGATGCTACGAAAATCGCGCTCGGAATAATATTACGCTCATGGAAAGCTTCAAAAGCTTCACTACCTGATTCATACGTATTATCACCATAAGTTACTAACTCTTCATCGAATTCGATTCCATTTTCTTGTAAAGCACGTTTATATCCTTCTAACTTACTTAATCCGATAATATTCGTTTCAGTAGGTCCGTTTACGAATGCTACCTTTTGGTGACCTTTTTTAATTAAATAATCTACTGCATCAAATGCCGCCTGAGCATAGTCGATATTTACTGAAGGGATTTTATTAGCTTCATCATATGTAGTCGCTAATACGATTGGAACGCCAGCCTTTTCGTACTCTTCTTGATGAATATCCGTAATTGTTCCACCAATAAATAAAATTCCGTCAACTTGCTTTGCTAACATATTATTTATTAATGTAATTTCTTTCTCAACATTCTCATCTGAGTTACTTAAGATAATATTGTATTTATACATTGTTGCAATATCTTCAATACCACGTGCTAGTTCTGCATAAAAAGTATTTGATATATCTGGAATAATTACACCAACTGTAGTTGTTTTTTTACTTGCTAGTCCTCTTGCTACTGCATTAGGTCTATATCCTAAACGGCTGATCGCTTCGTTTACTTTTTTTCGTGTAGTAGGTTTAACATTTGGATTACCATTAACTACTCGTGAAACTGTAGCCATGGAAACGTTTGCCTCACGTGCTACATCATAAATCGTAACCGTCATATTCATCACTCCTCTATTTTATTCTATCTATTATGTAGTTTGTTTTTTATTTAGGTAAAATAGTCATAAAACGTAATATTCCACAAAAATAGTGCTTCATTCTATCTTATAGTGAAACGTATATTCGTTCAATACACCTATTAGAAAAAAATGTAAATTATTCGTAGTTTATCACTATATATTGCTAATTTAAAACAAACGTTCACAAATTATTCAAAAAGCGCCGACTGATTTTGTTCAGCCAGCGCTTTTATGTTGATTATCGATTTATGAAAGAATTAACTTCAGACATAAATTGGTCAAATTGATCAAAATTCATTTGCTGAGATGAGTCACTTAAAGCAGTAGCAGGATCTGGATGAACCTCTGCCATAATACCATCAGCTCCAATTGCTAGTCCCGCTTTTGCTGCAGGTATTAGTAAGTCTCTTCTACCTGTCGAATGAGTAACATCTACTAAAACTGGTAAATGTGTTTCTTGTTTTAAAATAGGAACAGCTGTTATATCTAATGTATTTCTCGTAGCTTTTTCATAAGTTCTTATGCCACGTTCACATAAAATAATTTCTTGATTGCCTTCTGACATGATGTATTCAGCTGCATAAATGAATTCTTCGATTGTCGCTGATAAACCTCTTTTTAATAAAATTGGTTTATTTACAGAACCTGCTGCTTTTAGTAATTCAAAGTTCTGCATATTTCTTGCGCCGATTTGAATGATATCAACATAATCTAATGCCATTTCAATATGTTCTGGGCTTACTATTTCACTAATAATTGCCAACCCATGGTTTTGGCCAACTTCTTTTAAAATCTTTAAACCCTCTTCACCTAGACCTTGGAAGTCATAAGGCGAAGTACGTGGTTTAAATGCACCGCCACGCATAATTTTTATTCCTTGTTCCTTTAACACTTTCGCTACAGAATCAACTTGTTCATAGCTCTCAACAGCACATGGGCCTGCAATAATAATTGGGCTTCCATCACCAATATTAGCACCATTTACATTTACGATTGTGTTTTCTGATTTTCTTTTTCTTGAAACTAGAAGAACTTTTTTATCGTCTTCTTCTTGAAGCTCTAAGCTACTTTTAAAAATTTCTTTAAAAATATGTTGGAGGGTAGCCGTACTAAAAGGACCTTCATTGATTTCGGCAATATGATCTAGCATCTTACGTTCCCTAACTGGATCATAACGTTTAACGCCTTGATCAATTTTTGCTATACCAATTTTCTTTGCGATTTCGCCTCTTTTATTTAATAACTCAAATATTTGATGATTAATCTCGTCTATTTCAATTCTAAGTTGTTCTAAATCATTTTTAGTCAAATTAAATCCTCCTTGCAAATACCAATATTTCATTTGTTATTATGACACTTTATTGAAAGCTAATCAAAACATGAGCATTATTTTAAAAAAATGTTTTTTTAGTGAATATTTTGTATTCTCGTTGGGAATAGTTGCGAGATTAAAATACAAAGAAGAGTTAGCAAAGTAACTCTTCTTTGTAATCTTAAGTAATACTACGTCCATCTTCTACTTCTAATACTCTGTCTAACCATTCATTGATTAGCGAGTTGAATAGATTCTCTTGTTCGATTTGAAGATTATGGCTAGCTTTATCTAAAATTGCAAATGATGCTCTTGGATAATTTTCAAGAATAGTAAATGCGTCTTTATATCCAACGACCGAGTCTTGTAATCCCAATAGAAATAGACTTGGTTCTTTGAACTTAATTTTATCTATTTCAAATGAAAATCCGTAGTTATTCCTAATTTTAGATAAAAATTCCTGATCAGCGATTGAACATCCGCTAACAATTTCATTTTTATAGCGAACCCAAGTTTTCTCATCTAAAATTACATTGTTTGAACGAAAATCAGTTTCTTCAAGTTCATTTAATTGATTTAAAAAAGTATTATCTTCAACTATTATGGTATGGCTTGGTAACGATCTTTTCTCAAATTGTGGAATAATCATTGGGCAAATAAATGCAGCACCTTTGACTTTTTCAGGTCTATTAGCAATTATTCCTCTTGCTAAATATCCCCCGTAAGATTCTCCGGCTAATAAAAATGATTGACCCGGTATGATTGTATCAATAAATTTTAAGACGATGTTCAGCATATCATCTGTCGTATTAATGTTTGTTCCACCCTTTGTTTTACCCATACCTGGAAGGTCAAAGTAAATCCTTTTATAACCGCTTTTCTCTGTAAAAATCGGTTCCATGCAACCTTGCATTAACCTAGAGTCTGGAGTAAACCCATGTATCATAACGATTGGTTTTCCTTCTCCCTTTATTTCATAGTTTATGTCAATATTATTTAAAGTACAAAAAGGCATTTTATTAACCTCCAATTTTCAAATCTATCATTTTAATAAATTGAAGTAATATTAATATTATGAGGCAAAACTGCATGGACACCCTTAACATGGTTAACAATTTGAGTTATTCTCAAATCAACACAAACGCTAGCTAAAGCAACCGCCTCTGTTTTTTCAATAGCATATAGCTCTTGAATTAACTCGACCATGCCATTTAATGCAGTTTTAGTTGCTATATTTAAGTCTTCATCAAAGCCAAAAGTAAGCCACCCTGCTGGTGTGTTAGCTCGTGGCATTTTAATCTGCATGTCCTCTTTTAATGTAAGAGTTAGATTCACTTTATCAAATGGAGATTCGATCGCTTGACCAGATACTTCCCCATCTCCTTGTGCAGCGTGTCCATCACCTGCAGAAAAAAGCGCTCCTTCTACGGCTATAGGTAAATACAATGTACTACCTTCAACCAACTCTTTACAGTCGATATTTCCACCACAATATCTCGGTGGTATAGTCGAATGTACACCTGATTCAGAAGGCGCTGTACCTAGGACTCCTAAAAATGGTACTAATGGTACCGAAACTTCCTTATTTCTGATTTTAGTCATTGCTGTATTGTTTTCTTCATTGATTAGCCAATTTAAAGTTACTTCTAATTCTTCAGAAATACCTAATGCGTTATTTTGCCAATTCTTTTTACCACCCGCACAATTCCAGCCGTACCAGCCAGCTTTTAATTCGTTTATTTTAATTTCAAGTGTCATCCCCGGTTTAGCACCTTCTACAAAAATTGGACCAATCATAGGATGTCCCCATTCTTCTTCCTTCTCCCTTGACTCGAATCTTACTCTTTCTCCATTTTTACTCGAATAACCCCACCCAATATCAATCGTATCAAATTCAATCGAATCACCAGAACGAATGATTTGAATTGGTTCATATTCATTATTAAAAGATGCGTGCAAATGCTGATCTGATGTTTTAAATTTATATGTTTCTGGCATAATTACTCCTTCTTTCAACGCTCAATTTTAATATGTAAAAATAATTTAACTATAAATAATTTCTGCACGTAACTTCATTCCCCTTGTTTTAATTTTAAATTTTTATTACTTTTTTCCTATAAATCATATGATTTGCTCCACCAATTTGAATTGGATAAGACTTTCGGTGTATTTTATAGATGAGATTTCCAAATTTAGGGATTTCTAAATTCATTATACTGGAGGAGTAATAATGGCAATTACTTTTAAACAAATGGTTGCAGAGGCACGTGACAATGTACAAGGAATCAGTTCAGCAGATGCTCGTGAAAAAATTAATGCTAATCCTGAAACATTAGTAATTGATGTTCAAGACGCAGCCGATGCAGGTGCATGCGGATTAATACCAAGCAGTTTGAATATCTCACTTGGAATGCTACCAATCCGTGCTGATTTAGAATTACCAGAACATTTACGTGAGCCGAAATTAGCAGATCGAAATCGCCCTGTTCTTGTTACATGTGGTGCAGGTGGCCAAGCATCTTTAGGAGCATATTTACTTAAAAAAATGGGATTCACTGATGTTGCATATATCGATGGTGGTACTGCTGCGTGGAAAGCTGCTGGCTTTGACGTAGAATAAATCTCAGACTGCCCGCCAAACGCTCGCTTTCTTCGTTGCTTCACCTGCTAAAGCGGTGCTCATTACCGACAAAGGTCACTTCGCGCCTCGAAAGGCAGCCGTTTTCAACCAGTCTGAGCATCAAATTTTTTGTTTATTTTTCAAACAACATAAAAAAACTGCACCTTAAGTTACGATTTAAGGTGCAGTTTTTTTATTTTTTTAATAAAGCATTTTCAATTGAATCTTTCTTAATTGAAAAATGAGAAGTATTATAGACTGCCTCTCCATTTTCAAAAATAAATAATTGAGGAGATTCATGTTTGATTGCCGTTTTCTCAGCAATATAGTTAGACAATTCTCTGTCATCTTGAACTTGTAAAAAATACAATGGTACATTCTCATATGCAGATGCAAATGCTAAAAATTCAGTATAAGCTGCATGACTAATTGGGCATGTTGTACTATGCTTTAAAAACACAAATTTCTCATCGTTGTTAATTAGTTCATCAAACTGTTGAATCGTTGATATTCGATTTACCATTTCTCTTTTTTCCCTCACGCTTCGTTTTGTACTTTTCCCATAAATCCATTGCTGTATTTCCCCAATTTACTACTTGGGACATTTTTTCAGTACTAACTTTTACAGTATTCGATACATTATTCGCAGTATCACGTACTTTTTCATTCATTTCTGAGATTGTGACTCCGACTTCTTCGACTGATTTAGCTAATACATCAAGGGATTTTGCTCGTTCTCGCATATCTTTCGTAAGTTCATTCGAATTATTCACAAAAATTTTAGCCTCATTTGCTAAATGATTCGAAGTATGTACTAATTGAACGGCTTCAACACAAACATTATGTAAATCTTTTTGTGTTTCAGCAATAGTAGACTCTACACCTCTAAATACCCTTTCTAGTCGGAATAAAGTACGACTAATAAATACAACTAAGATCACAAATGCAACTGCTGCGATTAATGCACTAATAGAAATTAAATCCATTCGAAAAAACCCCTTTCCTTCATAGCCTTCCACAAATTTAATCACTTATTTCGTATTATACTACAAATTTTACCAAACACTAAACTAGTCGTAAAACAAGTTTTCAAATTCTTTAGTAAAAAAAGAATACTTTAGTAAACAAAACTGACTAAATAGTTTACAATAGGTATATAGTTATAATTATTGGAGGGAATTTTCAATGAAAGATCCACGTATTTCAAAATTAGCTAAAAACTTAATCAATTACTCAGTAAAATTACAACCAGGAGAAAAAATCTTAATTGAAAACTTTAAGCTAGAAACTGAATTAGTTACAGCTTTAGTTAAAGAAGCATATGCTGCTGGTGGTTTTCCTTTCGTATCAATCAAAGATCATAAAGTAGATCGCGCATTATTAATGGGTGCTACTGAAGAACACTTTAATAAAGTAGCAGAATACGAAGCAAACGTAATGAAAGATATGGATGCTTATATCGGTTTACGTTCAGGTGTTAATATTAATGAACTTTCTGATGTACCAGACGAAAAAACTAAAATCCATGGTAAAACTGTAGGCCAAAAAGTACATAGAGCAATTCGTGTTCCAAAAACTAAATGGGTTGTACTACGTTACCCAACTGATTCAATGGCTCAATCAGCAAAAATGAGCACTGAAGCATTTGAAGATTTCTATTTTAATGTATGTAATTTAGATTACGGTAAAATGGACAAAGCAATGGATGCTCTTGTTGAATTAATGAACCGTACAGATAAAGTTCAAATTAAAGGTCCTGGAACTGATCTTACATTCTCAATTAAAGATATCCCAGCTATTAAATGTGCTGGTGAAATGAATATTCCTGATGGTGAAGTATTTACAGCACCAGTTCGTGATTCAGTAAATGGTACACTTTCATATAACACACCATCTCCTAACAATGGTTTTACATTTGAAAATGTTCAACTTAAATTCAAAGATGGTAAAATTGTTGAAGCAACTGCTAACGACACTGAGCGTATCAACAAAATCTTTGATACAGATGAAGGTGCACGCTTTATCGGTGAATTCGCAATTGGTGTAAATCCATACATCTCACATCCAATGGGAGACATCTTATTCGATGAAAAAATCGATGGAAGCTTCCACTTTACACCAGGTCAAGCTTATGATGAAGCTTACAACGGTAACAACTCAAATATCCACTGGGATATGGTTTGTATCCAACGCCCTGAATACGGTGGAGGAGAAATCTATTTCGATGACGTTTTAATCCGTAAAGATGGTCTTTTCGTAATCGAAGAATTAAAAGGATTAAACCCTGAAAACTTAAAATAATTTTTAATATAAAGAACACATACTAGGCTATGTGTTCTTTTTTCTACGTCCCGGTCAACCATTCGAACTTGCCTCAACCTATATATATCTTGCTTTTGACGATTCCTCTTTTGTAACAGGCCAAGTACTTCATGTAAATGGAGGTATAATGACTGAAACTTAAAAATTAAGAGACAACAATTCTAATACAAAAATAAAAGACTGGGAGATTCCCAGTCTTCGTTTTTATACAGCCTTTTTCCCGTTAGTCAATCTCTCAACTAACATACTCACAGATAAATCACCTGTTGCATTTAACATTGTTGCAGGCGGATCAATTAACGTACTAATTGCTGCAAGAATTGGTAAAGATTCTACCGGTAACCCAAACAGAGAAAGAATTAACATTTCCCCGATCATTCCACCATTTGGAATTGCTCCCATTACCATACCAACTAGTAATGCAATACCGATTGTTACAAGATAAATATTCAAACCAGAGAAATTCATTCCAAATACACCAAATGCAAAAGCAATTTTTACGACTCCACCCATAACAGATCCATCTTTGTGTAGTGCACTAGCTAAAGGAATAACGGTCTCTCTAATATTTTTAGATACACCCATTTTTTCAGCTGATTCAAAATTTGTTGGAATCGTTGCTGCACTACTACAAGTTCCTAGAGATGTTAACGTTGAAGGTAATACATTTTTCCAATAAATTCTAAATCCATAACTACCACCAGCCATATAAGCAATAATACTATAAACGATAAAATAAAATAGAATAGCAGTTACATAATATAAAACAAAAACTCGCTCATATGAACCTATTAATTCTTTACCATATGTCGGAACAAGATAAGCAAAATAAGCTCCAAGTCCAACCGGTGCTAGATACATAATATAGTTAACCATATTCATGATCACTACATTACCACTTGATAATAATTTTTTAACAATGTCCGCTTTATCACCAGCTTTATTCGTTGCTAAACCGACTAATACAGCAAAAACGATAATTGCTAACATATTGCTTCTAGTAAACAAGCCTGAGAAATCATTCACCGTAAATGTATTTACAATTTGCTCCGCAACTGATACTTTATCAGTTGCATCTGGCTTAACAATTGGGATATGAACCCCATGTGCAGGTGGATAAACTTTCATAACAACAAGCATTATGATCGCTGCAATAATACCTGTAAATAAAAATACCCCTGACATATTTCGCATAATCTTACCGAATTTTTCTCCCCCGCCATTTGCAAAGCTTGAAGCTACAGAGAAAAACACAAGTGGTACAACTACTACGAATAATAAATTTAAAAATAAATCCCCTATTGGCTTAAGGGCAACTCCTACGCTTTCATGAGTATATCCGATGACTGAACCTATGATGATACAACAAAGTAAAATCAAAGGGAAAGCGTAATTTCTAAATGAAAATTGCATAAGCTTCCTCCTAATATAATTGCTATTTGTAGTATACCGAAAATTTAATAGTTTGTACTCCAATTCTTTAATAAAACCTACATATTTCTACATAAACATACAAAAAAGAACACTTTGTATGATCTACAAGTGTTCTACCTTTATTGAAATTACGAAATACTCCCCATATCCTTGCCCGTATTCCAATGCTTTAATCCTACTTTTTTTAATCTTATTAGCTTAAGACTTCATCAAAAGCAGCTGAAACTTTTTCAAACTCTTCTTCTGTTTCAATATCATAAAACTCGCCATCTTCTTCGACTCTTAAGAAGAAAACGTCAATATCCTCTTCACTTTCTTTTTCTACTTCTTCTAGTAAACCTACTGCTATGTATTCATGACCTTCAATTGTAATTGAGCCTAGTACTTCGTAATCTTGCTCGTCACCTTCATCATAGCTAAGTGTAAGAATTTCGCCTACTTCAATCTTTTCCATAAATCTTGACCTCACTTATTTCAAATTAATTTTGCATAAAGAAAAACCTTTATGTTCCTTTAGTGTAACAGAATGATGCAAAACGTTAAATTGTAAATACACTTAAAGCTTTTCTAAATCGTTCTATTTTTAAACCATCTTTTTTGTGAGAATCAATTTTAGTAAAAAATTTATTTTTTAAAATATACATGAATATTTTTACCAACGCTGTAATAAGATTTAGAACAACCAACTCAAAAGTTTCTTTCAAGTTTATTAAGTTGGACAAGCCTATGTCTTCTATAGTAGATATTTTCTATATTTAGGGAGGATTACTGAATGTCAAAATTAATAACGGGTCAAGAACAATCTAGAAGAAAAACTGTCAATTTTAAATCATTCTTTCAACGTTTTACTAAAAACCAAATAATTGATGAAACGCCATCACAACTTTTACATAATGAGTTAAGAAGCTTACAAAAACTTTTAGAGCTAAAAGAAATTAATTTTATTTATGCCGATCCCGAATACATTGATGTTGCTATTATGGAATTAGAAGCTATACGAACAAAATACAGTATTACTGTTAGACAATTAAAGGAAATACAGTCTGCTAGTGTTGTATGAAAAAAAGAGATAGATAGCATATTAGCTATTTATCTCTTTTTCTATGTTTTACCCTTGCTGATTAAGAACTGACCTCATACTTCGTTTCGTAAGTCTTAACTTTTTTAAATACATTGATGAAAATCGTTAAGCACGGAAGAAGCCATAAGAATATTGCATAAGGTAAATACTCATGTAACTTCATATTAATGACTGTACTACTCATGATTGCAAGAACATTCCAAGGGATCATTGCTGGAAATAATAAAGTTGTATCCGCCATTAACCGAGCCAACTCTTCTTTGTTATATTTATTTGACCAATGCGCTAAAAAAGATCGCCCTGTTAAAATAATAGGCATCGTTTGGTTACCTGCTATTACGCATATAACAGCTGTTGCACCAATTGTTTTTAAAGAATCGGATAGCATTGAAGTTGAAGTTTGAAGCCATTTATCCAACATCGGCTGAATGATATTAAGCTCCTCCAATAACGCATTATAAATTCCTGCTACAGCAATAAACAATAACAAGCTATACATATGACTTAGCCCTCCACCAAGTCCATTAATTCCGTGCCAAAAAGAATTTACAATTTTACTAAAAGAAGTGCCATTAAACAAAGCTATTAAACTTCCAGACAAAATACTAATGACATACGAGTAAATAATATTGATTCGAAATAAAACAAGTACAACTAATAAAATCGGAGGAATAAATTGAATGAATGAAATATTCTTATTGCTCACGATTTCATGATGTGTCTGGGTAATTTCTTGCGCAAACTGTAAATCCATTACGCTAAAAAATATGATTGTTACGATTACAGCAGTAATGGATGTAAAAAGCATCGCTTTACCTTGTTTTTTGACAGTTGTTTCAAGAATATTAGCTAAAAGTTGATGTGCGCTTGAAAAAGGTGATGTTCGATCACCAACAAATGCACCCGAAATAACCGCTCCAGCCGATATTTCCACAGGTATATGCAGTAATATGGCACTACTAATAAGGGGAACTCCTAAGGCACTTAATGTTCCAATCGACGAACCCAAAATCATTGAAAAAATCATCGTCGTTAGAAAACAAAACACAAAAAAATGATGTGGATTTATTGCCTGTAAAGTAATCGAAACCATCGATGTTATCGTTCCTGATAAATACCACGATGGAAGTAAAAAGCTAATTAAAAATAAGATAAAGAGAACAATTTTAACTTTTCCCATCCCTTGATAGCTTAACTTCATAATATTTCTAACTTCATATCCTCTTTTTAAACTTAATACGATTAAAAAAATTAATCCTGGTAAAATTCCAAATACGAGAGAGATTTGTAATATGACGGAACTAATAATTCCAGTCAAAGTTACTAATATTAGGAAACTTGCCTGTTTAACTGAAAATTGGTTCTCCAACACTTCTTCCCCTTCTTTCAAACAGATTTATTACATTAAATTGATTAAATATCATTCATAATTATATTAGCTTTCAATTAATAATACACTTATATTTCAATTAAAAAGCACTACTTCAATATAAGAAGTAATGCTTTTGCACTAAAATACTGATGCTTTTAACTAAAATGTAAATCCGTTCCATATTGAACTAATTTTAATTTTCGTGCGATTGCCTGCGATGCATAATTATCCCAAGATGTACTGTAAAAAGCAGTTCGTCCTTGGCGTTGGATGTCCGCAGCCCAAGCATTTGAAACGATTAATCCATACTCTTTTCCACGAAAATCCTCGAGCGTATATACGCTTGCTTCAGCAGCTTCAGCTGATTGTCTGGCACTACAGCAAATCGACACAGCTATGTCATTTTCAATAATTGCATAACATGGTTCTTTAAATTCTAGCTCCTCATATGTATAAGGAAAGTTTGGTAATAAAAATTGTTTATTTGCCCGGGTAATTTTTATTGCTTTCGATGATGCTTTGCCAACTGTTTGAAATACATATGCCGGCCCCATCCATAAACTGTCTATCTGATGAGTTTCACTTAAAATCTGCATGATATTTACTATAGGTATACTATAGTTCGTGTCTAAGGCCTTCTCTAATTCAATTAGTTCTTCATTTTTAAGACTATCTAAAAACCTTTTCACATTTCCAATTTTGGTGCTTCCAATATAAAACCGTGGTGCTTTTGTATATGGTGGTTCATTTATTTTTGTTATTTTTCCAACTTCATCGTGTTTAAATAATACGTTAATATGCATTTCCATAAGTTCTAGCTCTGATTTCAAAAAGACTCCCCCTGGCTTCAAACTAGTTAATTTACATACTTCAAATTTCTTTTTACTCTATCTTTTAATTTTTACAAATGTTCCTTTTTCAGACTTTTCAATTGCGATCTTATTCATTTTAGCTATATTGTCTGATAAAAGAGATGATTGTTGGACAGTTTTTCCGTCTAATGATACAGGCACATCGATAATCCTTCTTTTAGCTTTTCGATGAATATCATAATCCTGATCATTTTCTTCGAGCTCAACTTTTGCATATAAACTGTTTATTAACTCTTGAATTTCTTGAACATTGTTTTCTTGAATTAATGTCATTAACTGCATATCGTCCAATAATAAATCGTTTAACTTAATAATATCTTTTTGTAATGCCAGTTTAATAATCTTTGCAAGTGAATCATATGAATAAATGCTGATCGGACCTAAAAAATAATCAATAGCAAGTTTATAATAAATCACTGTAAACCACTCCGCTATTTCAATAGAATTTACACAGATTTCTCCATTTACAATAACTAATGAATTTAAAAATACTTCAATTTCTTTTTTAGTTGTTCCAAAATATGTATGCATATCTCTTAATGTATAATCTATTCGATCTGCACATAGCTTCGGAAGCTCTTTTTCAAGTATTTCCCAATTATCTATATCAAAAATTTCTTTCATATCGATATGATATTTTTCAAGTATAGAAGGAATCTCCGAATCTAAAATTACTTTTTCAAAGATTGTTTCATGGTAATTTTCTTCACTATTATCAAAAACAAAATCAATAACATGGGAAAATGCCGTGTGAGAAACATCATGTAATAAACCCGCTATTTGTTCCTTGACCGAACCCCCTAACCTTTTTATTAACAGCATAACGCCAATAGAATGGTCATATCGAGTACCATTAAAATGCTGATCCACTAAAAAGGTAGCACCAGCTTGATGAATTCTTTTTAACCGTTGAATTGGTTTTGTATCGATTAATTCAACAAGAACTTGATCAATATTGTATTCTCCATATAGCTTATCGCTCAAAAACATACTGTACTCCTGTTCATTTTATATTTGAAATTCCATCTCCTTAACATATACAGCATTTCCAGTAATTTCTATGTCAAATGACGAATTTACTCTTTTTACATTTACTGTTACACGCCCGTCTTTTTGAATTTCAGTTCCTTGCTCAACAACTAATTCAATTGCATCATTAACATCATTATTAATATACTTAGCATAATAAGCTCCTAAAATCCCAGAGGCAGTGCCTGTAACCGGATCTTCAATCGTTCCTGAAAATGCAGAAGAAAAATGGCGAGCATGAAAATCTGCATTTGAATCGTATGTTTCTAAGCAAAATGGATGAACGGACGCTTTTGGAATTTCCTTCAAAATACTAGGAAAAAGTAGATTATTAGGTTTCATCTTTTCAAATGAAGATAATTTTTTTATCGGTAAAAGTAAATTCCAGGCACCTGTACTTCCATAAAGAGTTGGTAGACTTTTATCGATTTCTCCTACACTAAGACCAATTGAGGCCGCTACATCATCAATCGAGCCTTTAAACCCTACAAATTCTGGTGTTTTTTGTTTCATCGTTATGTAGATCTCATTATTTGAATTATGAATTTTGATTGGCAAAATCCCAGCCTTTGTTTCAATTGTTAACTCACTTTTAAACTCAAATTCCCCTCTAGTGACCAAAGCATATATTACTGCCATTGTCCCGTGACCACATAAATCCATTTCATGTCCTGGTGTAAAATAACGAATTTTATGATCAGCAACCTTCGAATTTAATAGAAATGAAGTTTCATTAAATCCCACTTGTTTCGCAATATCCTGCATTTCATAATCAGTCAAAGAATCGCAATCTAAAACGACTCCAGCTGGATTTCCTTTATTGGGTTCTTTACTAAAAGCATCGTAATGGTAAACAGTAATATTTTTCATTTTCTCACCTCATTTAGTTTTTTATATCTACTCTAATTTTTATGAGATTACTAGAATAGTGCTTATATTCAATCATTTTACAATATACATTATTAAACAGGTTAAATAAAACGATTACATTTTCTATATGATTTTACATTTTTCCAATATTTTCAATTTGAAAGTTTGATAAAATAATAATTATCATTAAAATTTTGGAGGAAAATATGTCATTATTCATAACAGCTTTCGGAGGAAAACTTTTACTATGCTTGGCCTTTACCTTAATCTGCTTCTTAATTGCATGGCCAGTCGGATTATATTTCCGATACAAGGATGCACAGAAAATGAAAGAAGTATTACGCGACCAACCAATCAATCGACGCAATTATTGGCTTAAACAATTCTTAAAATTAAGTATATCAATTATAGTTTTATATTTTATATCATTTTTAATTGCGCTTTATTTTAATATGCCATTTTCATCTACTGCACCGTTTGTTGGTCTATTTGCTCTATTACTCATGCTTTATATTAAATTTGCCCCACGTACAACTGGTGAAGCAACACCTGATATTGATGGATGGCATACAACATCTGTAATCATCGATCCTGATGAATATTTCACTTCAACAGGAGCAACCATTATTTTTGGATCTTTTATCTTTACAGCCTTTGAATTTATAAGCGTTCTATATTAAAATCTTTAGCAATTATTTTATATTTTTCAATAAGAAAAGCATTAATGATCACACTGATTATTAATGCTTTCTTTTATTAATTTTTCGATTGGTTAGTTAACTGTTCTAATTCTTCCTCTATTCTACCTACATCAATTCTTTCAAAAAGAGGATTTACTTCGTTAATTTTTACTAAAAACGGAGAAATTTCCTTCCATTCAAAATTTGGTAAATTTAGCTTTTCTTTTATTTCATTACTCGAAAAAGGTAGGATTGGATGTAAGATTTGCGCCAGGTTGGCAATAGCATAGACACAACTCACCATCGTGTTATGACATTCGATCAAATTCTCCTTAACTTGTTTCCAAGGCGCAGCTTCATCAAAATATTTATTTGCAGATCGAATAAATTCAAATACTTCCTCCACGGCCTTTTTGAAATTAGCCGATTCAATCTGTGAACCAACAGACTTATAAAGCCCTTTAATATCAAATCTAATTGATTGTTCAATTTCCCCTTCTGGGACTACACCATTATAGTACTTTTCAAGAAACTTTAATGTGCGGTTTACAAAATTCCCATATGCGCCTAATAGCTCACTATTATGACTAAAAATAAATTCCCTCCAAGAAAAATCAGTATCCCTATTTTCTGGAGCATTTATTGTTAAAAAATATCGGATTGAATCTGGATGATATTTTTCGATTAAATATGGTACCCATACAGCCCAGTTTTTACTAGTGGACAGTTTTTTCTTCTCAAGCGTCAAATATTCATTTGAAACAATATGAGTTGGAAGAGCCTCTTTTTTTAAACCAATTAAAATAGATGGCCAAATAATTGAATGAAACGGTATATTGTCTTTACCATGAATATAATATGAAATTGTTTCTTTTTTCCAAAAGCTGGTGACATCTTGATTCGTGCTAAGTGCCCATTGTTTACTTGCCGAATAATAACCAGATACTGCTTCAATCCACACATAAATTTTCTTCTTTTCGTACCCTTTTACTGGTACGCTTACTCCATTTGGCAAATCCCTTGATACTGCTCGGTCATGTAGCCCTTCATTTAAATATCGTTCTGTTAATTGGATCGCATTCGAACGCCAGCATCCACTCATTTTAGCAAAATCAACATATTCCTTTAGCTCATCTTGTAACTTGCTTAATGAAAAATAAAAGTGCTCTGTGTTTTTTACGGATGGAGGATTTCCACATAACTTACATGTTTTATTTAATAAATCTAAAGGATCTAAAATAGCAGAGCAATAATCACACTGATCTCCACGCGCATTTTGACCACAATTTGGACAATTTCCTTCTACATAACGATCTGGTAAAAATTGTTCAAATTCTTCACAATAACATTGTTCAATTTCTTTTTTATAAATTAACCCATTTTGTAATAAAGTTAAGAAAATTTCTTGTACAGTATGATGATGATGCTGTGCGTCTGTCCTTGTATAAAAATCATAGGTAAATCCTAATTTCTTAAAGTTATCCTCGAATTCAAGGTGGTAACGATCTGCAATTTCTTTATAAGTTACATTTTCTTGTTTTGCTTTAATAGCAATAGGTGTCCCATTACAGTCACTTCCTGAAACGTATAATACATTCGCTTTTTTCAAACGAAAATATCGAGCTAGAATATCACCTGGCAGTAAAGCTGCAATATGCCCCAAATGTAATGAACCATTTGCATAAGGCCAAGCTCCTCCAATAAAAATATCCATTCCAATTCCTCCTAATTTATAAATGCAAAAAACCTCGCCCCTATCTATAAAAGATAAGGACGAGGTTTAATATCCACGTGGTACCACCTTAGTTCACAAAGTATTTGCATACATTTGTCTTTGCAAGTACGAAAAGCATAAAAATGCTTATATACTGTGACTTTGGTAACAAGTGCCAACTCTTGTCGTAGCCTACTAATATGAAATATACGTTCAGTACGAAGCTCCGAGGCCATTGTTCAAATAAGTATTCATGCTTCTTTTCAGCTACCGAAGCTCTCTGTAAAGAATAACATTATTCTACTTTTCCTCTTCATTGCTTTTATTCAAATGTTAAAAAGATTTTATAAAAAAGATATTGAAAAGTCAAACTATTTCAAAACGATTATAGATTTTTATATAGTATGAATTACAAAATAAAAGTTGATTCAACTATTTGTCGAAATTAAAAATGAATAAGAGTGAAGGATTCTCAGGAACTAAGTTAAATATATTCAATTATCAAAGCTTTAGGAGGAGAGGTAATGTCAAATTGGAAGACTGCATTATTTGAGTTACAAAAAACAGATATGTCTTTTTCAACTTTTAATGAAGTAAGAGCTGATAATTTAGACTTTAATAATGTAAGCTTGGCAAATTCGAAATTTACAAATGCAAACATGAGAAATCTGGAATTAAATGACGTGAATTTATTCGGAACTCGAATTTCAGATGTTAATTTGTCTAATACAAAAATAACAAATGGTAATTTAAGAGACTTAATAATTGATCATGTTCATTTAGCTGGAACAAGCTTCCGCAATATTGTCATTCCGGATGATTTAAATATTGACGATCACTCTAATTCTATTAAATTTGAGAATTGCAATTTAACAAATAGTCAGTTTACGGACTGTGATTTAAGTCATGTCGAAATTAATAATTGTAATTTATCAGGATTGAAAATTAATGGCATTTTAGTTGAAGATTTGTTAAAGAGTTATAGTGAGAGGAAATAATTTCTACATAAAAAGTATGTTATCAATTATTTAAACCCTTTTCTACTTATGCTACCCATTTCAACGCGCAATAAAAAAAGAATCTGATTAAAGATTCTTTTTTCGTGTCTATTTTGGTAACTTGCGGTGTTCTTAATGGTCGTCCAGTACAATATTTCTATTTCCATTCCCTGTTAACTGTGCTTCGAACGCGTCAATTATATGCAAAAATCGATCTGCTTCTCTAAATACATGGTCTGCTAGCAGTGGGTGAATGATACTTTTAATTCTACAAGCTTCTATTAGGTCGCGAGCTGTTTTCTTAAAATCTCTAAGTGATTTTACCGATACACGGTTTTCATCAAGGAATTGATCAAGTATAGGAACTGTTTCCGATTGTGGTCTCATTGATTCTAAATCTACGGCTTGGTATAAAAGTTGATCGAAATCATGGCTAAATTCTCTGGCTTGATCTACTAGTTTTCTTTCTGATGGATCTAATAAATGTCCGATAAATTTTGCATGGTCTGCCATAATTCTTAAAAAGAAAACATTTTCCTGGATAATTGCAGCAGGTAGCGGTTGGAGTTGACCATTATTTAATTCAGTCAAGCGATTTGCAAAATAAGCTGCTTCTCTACTTGTATGGTCAACTAATAAGGGAAAGTTATTGCCCGTTATTTTACAAGTAAGGAGTAAATTAAGGATTTTTCGCTTATACGCCCAAATCATAGAAGCTGCTTGATGAACCTCATTATTAAACTGTTTAATTTGCTGAGGATCCGTTTGAAGTGAAAATGATTGGGCTTTATTTCCAATTGCTTCGAAGACTTGATAAAATTGATCTGCTTCTTGAATTAATTCAGTATCATCACAATTAAATCCTAATTTAAGAAAGAGTGAATGCTCTTTCATGATCCTAGACCAAAACAGAATCTCATCTAAAGAACGTGCTATAAATGCATCCGACAATCGGACCCCTCCTAACATAATTCATTTCACTTTCTAATATATTGATGAAAAAATGAATTATTACTGATACATCTTTTTAAGTAGATTAGCTATTAGTCTACCAAAATTTAATAATAGTATATAAAAAAAGCATTACTTCAATAGAAGTAATGCTAAATTATTTATTTAATCAGATTATGATTTCAAAACATCGTGATCAACATATCGTTTCCCATCTAATTGACTAATAACATTAATCGCAACTTTTGCTCCATCACCTGCTGTAATAATCGTATGAACACTTGTTCCTGCAACAGTTCCAGCTGCCCATACTCCTTCTATATTTGTTTTACCAGTCGAATCTACATCAAGTACGGTCTTTATGCGAGGTTCTGTTCCAGCTTTTGTTTTTAGTCCCACATTTTCAGCTAAATCCACACTTAAGCCTGTAGCTAAAATCACTTGATTAGCTTCATAAGTTGCTGTTTCGGTTTCAATATTGAAGCCATTTTCTGTACTTACAATGTTACCTACAGTACCTTGGATCATTTCAGCTCCAAATTTTCTAACTTGATTTTTTCCTGTTTCTATTAAATCTGGACCTGTAATTTCTGAAACCCCATAATGATTTTCAATCCAAGCTTTTTTCGTTATACTCTTGTCGTTGTCTAAAACTAGAGTTTTTTTACCAGCTTTTGCTGCAAATAAAGCAGCACTTGCTCCCGCCGGTCCGGCGCCGATAATTACGATATCATACATTATTAAAATCGCTCCTTTTTACATATAAGATTGATTTAAGTACTGTCATTATTATTCTATCGTCGCCTTATTAATCCTGCATATATTGATTGCAAATTAATTAAATCCCGGGAAACTTGAGAGATCGGAATAATTAATCCATAAAAGTACAAACGCAATAATACCTAATAATAATATTGTAAAAGTTTGTTTAAACGAATCCTTAACACGGATATGTGATATTATTCCACCGATTGCCACAACTCCTAATAATAAACCACCCGCTGGAACCCAACTTTCTTCCCAAAATCCAATAATGAGTGAAACAGCACCAACCAATTCTACTAATCCAGTAATTACTCTGAACCATTGTGCTAATTTCAAGTGATTAAAACTTTCAACACTCGTTTTTGAACCAAAAACTTTACCTAAACCAGCAATTAAAAACATAAGAGCTAATAAAATTTGCAAGATAGTTGATAAAATATCCATTTTTTATCACCCCTTTACTAATATATATGCAATTGAAAAAAGCACATATTACTACAAAAGTAACTATTCAATCTAAAATTTTGATTAGAATGTTTTATTAAATAAGTCATGTCTTGTTGATTTCAACTAAGGATGCTCGCTATAGCATGAGCTGAGCCTCCACGTTTCTGCTGGGTCTTTAGTCTACCCAAAATAAAAAAGCAGTGTTACCTGCTTATTTAGTACTTTTTATTCCTTATTAAGTTAGTAAACTAAATTTAATCCTTAAAAAAATCAATTCGATTCATAACATCTTCAATTGTAAATTGCTTTAAATAATCTAAAGCCTGGCGTTCCGCTTCAAATAGTATTCTTTCTATTTCTAAATCTAGCTGTTCTGCAGCTTCACCACAGTCAACTGACATTTCTTGTTCTATGGGACCCCTATTAACAGCAGTATAGATTTCACCTAAGGTAATTGAATCAATCGCCTTTTTTAAAATATAACCACCTTCACGGCCACCTTTGGATTCTACAATACCTGCTGAGGATAAAGATTGCATTACTCTTCGCATGAATGTCGCATGAGAATCCACTTGCTCTGCAATCATTGCGCTAGATAACATTCCACCACTATTTGCCAACCAAACTATTGCATGAACTGCTATTTTAAAACGAGGTGGACCAATATTGACACCTCTGTTTGCACTACTCATTGCTTTTCACTCCTAAAATTACTTGGTTGATTACTTATTAAGCAAATGATAGAACATTAAATTTTCATAGGCAATAGAATGGTTAGAAGAAAGTTATTAACAATTTTCACCAATAATTATTTAGATGTTTACTAATAGATCGTAAATCTATTTTTTTATTAGAGACCAAAATGTTGCTTAGCTAATTCCTTATATCTCATTTCATCAATATCCTCTTTCGTAACTACACCGTTAATCCATTGTGTAAAAGAAGTATTCGTTAAAGTTTTATTCCCCTCATTTGTCAGTTGAGTCATTAAAGGGTTTTTATTAAATGGAGACTCCTTGTGCTCAGCAATAATTGTTTGAATCTCATTAAATTCGGACACATCTGAAATGACATCGCGTGAATCAAATGCATAACCAATTCTCCAATCGGGATCTTTATGTTTTAGTTTTAACATCAATACATAATCCCCGAATTCTGTGTCTTCTTTTTTAATTCGAAACTCACCATTACTAGAAGTAATTATCTCACCGGATAAGGGAACTGCTTTTAAAGGAAGATTCGCCCCAAATCCTGTATCAATTAAGTATGTTTCTTCATTTTGTGTTAATAGGATTGTGACATGTGTTCTTCCAAAAGTAGGATATTTTTGAGCTATATTGTCATAAACAACTCCTCTTGCTAACCTCACGTTAAACCCATTTTCAAGAAGAAATAAATAAAGTAATGAATTCAATTCATAACAGAGACCACCTTCATTTTTTACTAATAATTTACTAATTAAATTTTCTCGGTTGATCTCATTCGTTTTATTTCCTATAATACAAAGATTTTCAAAAGGGATATTTTTAGCAGTTTTTTCAAGAACGTCATTTACATTATTAAAGTTAATCACTTCATTATCACGTAATCCGATTCTTTTTCGAAACAATAAATTAAGCTCGCTCATTAATGATTCCTCCAGTCACATCAAACTTTTAATTAATCATACCATTAAGTTTATTAGCTAAAAAAAATAAGCTGCAAAAGCAACTTCATGTTGTTAAAAGTTTAGATTGTCTCTTATAATCTTTTTTCAAAATAATATTGATTATACCCTTTTGGATGATTCTCAATTAATCCAAATACTTTAAAACCATGTTTCTTATAAAATTTTGGAGCTTGAAAACTAAAAGTATCTACTTTAATAAGGCGACATCCATTTTCGATTGCAAATTCTTCCATTTGATTGATTAGCTGACTACCAAAACCTGCATGTCTATATTCCTCTGACACCCATAAGAAGTCTATCGATAAATGGTGCCAATACATCCTTCCAGTAATTCCACCTACTATTTCCTCTTTTTCATTTCTAACGACAAAGCTTATATTTTCCGACGGTGCTTTCCTCTCATCAGGAAGGTTTTTAGCATTAAATTCAATTACTTTTTTTCTAATAAAATCACTATCCTCTTGTACCCATTGTTTTACTATTTTCATTTTTAATTCTCCTACTTTAGTATTCGACTTATAGCATCTCTTAATTAATAGTACATTCTCTAAGTAACGCTATTTTCCTTTTAAAATCATTCTTAACCAAGAATCTAACTGAATAAGTTATAAACAAAAAAACCTTCAATAATAAGAAGGTTTTAATCTAAATCTTATGGTATAATCTTCCAAAAGGAGTGAAATTAATATGCATAACATGCTTTTTCCTCTATTTTCAATCATACCGATTTTATTTTACATAGCACCATTTGTTTTTATGATTTGGTTTCTTTTAAAATTCCTAAAAATTCAACAAGAGAAGAATCAAATTCTTAAAAGTATTTCAGATAAACTAGATCACTTTAATAATAATCATTCAGAAACCTGAAAGAGCATATGTCTCTTTCTTTTTTTATTTTTTAGAGACTGGAATCCATATTTCGCTCTTAAAAGTTGGTGATGTGATGTCTTTCTGTTCATTCCACAATATTTCAGGACCTTCTACTTGATGGTAATTAGAAGATGGAAACCATTCCGAATAAATTCGTCCCCAGACTTCTTGCAATGCATCTGGAAATTTTCCAATTGCTTCGAATACTGCCCATGTAAATGCAGGAACTTCAAGTTGAATGAACTCATTTGGACAGTCATTTGTAGTGGCAACACCAATATAATGATCAAGCTCTCCTTTTTCTTCCATTCTACCTTCAGAAAAATTTGTTGATGCACTAATTATGCCATTCGGTTCAACATTGGAGAGTTCTTTTAGTTTCGTTATCTTTTCCATCGTTAAAGTTTTCCACATGGATGCAATTTCCGGATTAACTCCATTAAAAATAATCGGAACTCTCTTTTTTATCCCTACGATTCGAAATGCCTCTTTTTCTTCAATACGATAGTTCATTTCATTTCCCCCTTTAATTGATAATTGGAAGGTCATTCGTGGAAATGCTTTGAGCGAATTGCCGTTATTTCTAGCTTCTGACGGCGTAATTCCATGCAAGTTTTGAAAGGCTCGCGTAAAGGAATCCGGAGAATTGTATCCGTATTTTAAAGCAATATCAATTATTTTCTTGTTATGATCTTTAAGTTCAAATGCAGAGGCGGTAAGACGGCGGCGACGTATATATTCTGAAAGGGAAATTCCAACAAGAAACGAAAACATTCTTTTAAAATGATACTCAGAACAAAAAGCCCGTCTAGAAAGCTCTTTATAGTCGATCTCACTTGTCAGATTTTCTTCAATATATACTAGAGCATCATTCATATTCTTTAACAAATCCATTTTATAACCTCCTTCATCAATAGAATAACAGGAACGAAATTAACCAATCCGACATTTCTTGCTAAGTTATGTAGGGTACTATTATTAAAGGGAGCAACATTAAGTAGCTCCCCCAAAATTATAACTTTTTAGATCGATAATTTAAAATCTTCTTTTACATTCAATTTCTTATTAACCTTAACATAAACCAAAATTGAATTAAGTAGCAATAATGCACTTGTAACAAAAAATACGTATTTTACACCTAAATATGCTCCAATTTGCCCACCTAAAATGGAACCGACAAATACACCTAAATATCCTGCTGACATATTAAATCCAAATACTCGGCCGGTAATGGCATCTGGTGTAATTCGTTTAACTAATGTATTAACAGCCGGAGTTAAGCCCGCCGTTGCCAAACCTAAAATAAATCGTAGTCCCATCAATTCCCAAGCGTTTTTTACAAATGCTTGGGGAATAACCATTAGACCTGAAACAATTAGTGCAACGAATATAACTTTATGTGGACCAATTCGATCTGAAATCTTACCTAATCTCGGAGCGGCAATAATGCTTGCCAAGCCTGATGCTGAAAATGCCATACCCGCTAACAATGCAACATGTGTAGAATGAGCAGATAGCTGAGAAATATAGACCGTAATTACCGGTTCAATCGAATAAAGCGCTATTGTTAAAACAAAAAAAGTAATGAACATAGTAATCATTAAGCTTTTATCTGGAATAATACTCCATATTTCCTTAAACTTAAGCACTTTTTTATCTTGGCGAGTAAATGATTCTTTTACAAATAATGCTGTTGTAACAAATGCAACCATCATGAGTCCACCAGTTACAAAAAACACATTTTGTAAGCCTACAGTCTCTCCAATATAACCTCCAATCATCGGACCAAGTAATGAACCTGCTATACTTGCAGTTGAAAGTGTACCTAATGCCGATCCCGCATGCTCTTTATCTGTTTGCGTTGCGATTAAAGTTGTACAAGCTGTACCGTAACCGGTAATGACACCTTGTAAAAGTCTTAAACCAATTAAAACATAGACATTATGTGCAAAACCCATACAAAAAATGATAATTGACATACCAAGACTTGCTCTTAGCAGCATTGGTTTACGTCCAAACTTATCCGCTGCCAAACCCCAAATAGGAGAAAAAATGGCTGAAATAATAAAAGTTACCCCAAAAGCAATACCTGAAAATTGACTAATTAATGCAGAATTATGAACACCAAGTTTATCAATATATAGGGGTAATACCGGACCAAGTTGGCTCATTCCAATACTTGTTACAAACATTCCGAACCAGCAAACAATCAAATTTCTTTTCCACAATAACATCACGTCCCCCTCCTTTTTGATAAAAATAAAATCACTATAAAAAAATCTCAAGAATGAGACAAATAAAAAATAACAATAAGTTTCTAGTATACATATAACACTAAACTATATTTTATAGTTTGTAAATTATATTATATAGTTTACTAATTATCATTAGAAGTGTTAAACTATTTTCAGTAATATAGTCTCTCTTTAAAAATACTTTGTATTTAGGTATTGTATCTTTAAGGACATTAGTTGATTGGCAGTAGAAATCAGCCTATATATACTTTAAAAAAACAATTTACCTAAACATGAGACGGGAGCAAAAAAATGGTTCAAAAAAGAAATTTAACAAAAGAAAAAATTATTGAAGTAGCTTTTTCATTGGCTAATGAAATCGGACTTAATCAAGTTACTTTTCCAAAAATTGCAGAGAAGCTAGATATTAAATATCCATCTTTATATAACCATTTTGCGAATATGGACGATTTAAAATTGAAAATGACGATTTCACTTTTAAATAAATTAAATTCGACTTTAATGCAGCGATTAGTCGGTAAAAGTGGTGAACAAGCGATTAGAGAAATCGCTTATGTATACCGTGATTTTGCATTTGATAATAGAACTGGTTATGGACTTTTTATGAATATCCCGAGTACAGAAAATGATGATGTTAAACGACTTGCTAGGGAAACAACTGGAATTATTCATCAAATTCTAAAATTTTATATTACGGACCCTACTTTATTAATTCATCAAGGCCGAGCATTAAGAAGCATTTTACACGGATTTGTCTCGATGAATTTCCTTGGATATTTCCAACATCCAGTAAATGTAGATGACAGCTTTGACGTTATGATTGATGACTTTATTTCTTCTGTTTCAAAAACGCAAAAGTAAAAGTTTTTAGCAATAAAAAATGTGAACACTAAACTAGGCAACTTTCCTTAGATGTCTAGTTTAGTGCTCACATATAACAAAGGGAGGTGTGGTAAAGGCAATAAATGCTTTTACCATTTAAATGAAAATAGCTAAAGGTATTGAAACAATTGAATTAGAAATGAACTTTACAGGACAGGTAAATATTATTCACCCAACATTACTTAGGGATGAACAAGAAGTGATCTTAGTAGATACAGGAATGCCAGGGCAAACTGGGGAAATTCGTGAAGCGATTGAAAAAGCGGGATTGGAATTTAACAAGCTTTCTAAAATCATTCTTACACATCAAGATATTGATCATATCGGGAGCCTTGCTGAGTTTTTAAAAACTGCTGATCAAGAAATTGAAGTACTAGCACATAAAGAAGACAAGCCATATATTGAAGGCGATAAAGCTTTAATTAAAGTAAATCCAGAGCGAATCGCAAAAATGATTGAATCTGTTCCTGAAGAAATAGGAAAAAAAATAAAAGCAATCTATAATACACCACTAAATGCTAAAGTTAATACAACTCTATCTGACGAAGAAGTTTTACCATATGCTGGTGGAATCACTGTGATTTTTACACCTGGACATACTCCTGGTCACATTTGTTTATATCATCAACAAAGCAAAACTTTAATCGCAGGTGATGCTGTTGTCGCGGCTGATGGCGTAATTATGGGGCCAAATCCAAATGCCACACCTGATATGGAAACAGCTCTTTTATCCATTAAACAATTAACAAAATATGATATTGAAACAATCATTTGTTACCATGGCGGAGTTGTAAATGAAAATGTAAATGAACAGCTTTTAGCATTGGCTAACAATCAATAATTTAATGCAGTATATTTGGGCACCAAATAAGGTGCCCTTCAGTGTATGTGTAACAAAGTACAAAAAACTTGAGTTTCAGACTGATTCTGTTTTTTTTCTATTAATAAATGAACATAAAATTAATACAACTAACATCCCTAAACATACAAAAATACTTAACCTGTTTTGTTCACTGAATGCAAAAGCTATACAACTCACACCTAATGCAATTACTGTAAATGATGTTACGTACGGAAATCCCCATACTTTATAGTGTGGCAGCTTAGTATAAGTTTTACGGAGCTTTAATTGTGCTAAACAAATGCTGAACCATACTAATGATACTGTAAATCCAGGTATTGCCATTAAATAACCGAATACGCGATCTGGAGAAAAATAAGCTACAAAAGTGCCCCCAATTAAAATAATTGCACTTACAATAACCGTATAAACAGGTACACCATTTTTAGAAATTTTTGCAAAAACCTTTGGCGCCTCTCCCTCAGTTGCTAACGAATACATCATACGAGTACAGCCGTAAATACCTGAATTTGCAGCAGATAATACCGCTGTAATTAATACAAAGTTCATAATATGAGCTGAACCTTGAAAACCTACTGTTGATAAAACTTGAACAAATGGACTTTCTTGATTACCAATTTCATTCCATGGAATTAATCCACAAATAATCAGAATTGGAAGCGTGTAGAATAAAACAATTCTCCAAATAACCCCTTTTATAACTTTTGGTATTACTTTTTCAGCATCCTTTGTTTCTGTTAAAGTCAATCCAATTAGTTCTGAACCACCGTAAGAAAAAATGACTATTAATAAAGCAGAAAATACTCCTGACCAGCCATGTGGGAAAAATCCTTTATGCCCAACATAATTTTGTACATAACCACTATGATCACTTGGAATAATTCCAAATAAAATTCCAGCGCCTAACGCAATAAATAAAACAATCATTGTAATTTTAATTCCTGCAAACCAGAATTCTATTTCACCATATCGTTTCACATTCATAAAATTAACGGCCACAATAAAAATTGCACTAATAAAACTTAAAGACCATAACGACATTGAAGGAAACCAATATTGTAGAAAGCTACCGGCTGCGATTACTTCAATAACACAAACAACTAACCACATAAAACAGTACAACCAACCAATTACGAAAGACACTCTTGTACCAAACGCTTTACGAATAAATCCTTTCATATTCAAACCTGGAAACGCAATAGCCATTTCCGCAATCGCACTCATCACAACAAGTAGTAATAATCCAGCAAACAAATATGAAAAAATAACTGCAGGTCCTGCAATCGATACAGTTTCTGATGTCCCTTTAAAAATACCAGTGCCTATTGCACCACCGAGTGCCATGAAACGGATATGTCTTGGTAGTAAATTTTTTTGTAATTCCATTTTCTATCTCCTCTTTCTAGCTTGTAATTTTATAAAAAAAATCGCCCCTGCCACTAACGACAGGGACGATTTTCACCGTGGTACCACCCTAATTGCAGAATTGAATCTGCCACTTGTTTTATTTAACGATCGATGACCGTCTTTTTCAAAGTAAATGTCGACCTTTACTTTTAAAAAAGATGCTCCAGGATTGTAATTCATGCTTGTTTATGTACTGATTCACACCATCCACCAGCTCTCTTAAACAGTGAAACAAACATTACTGTATTCCCTTCATTGCATTTTCTATATTCAGTTTTAAACTAATAAAAAAGTCCCTACTGATTGTATCAGTAGGGACGAATTATTCGCGGTACCACCCTAGTTGCAGAAATATTCTGCCTCTTAAGAATTTGATATCGATCAAATTTGACCGTTTTTCCCTCAGTAAAGATTAAACTTTACTTCGAAAAAAATAGCTCCAGGACCGAAATTCATCCTTATCTTTGTACTGATTTCCACCAACCATCAGCTCTCTATTACATTGAGATAAGTACTACTTAAATTCCCTTCATTGCTTAAAACTATATTAATCTATCATTAGTAGCTTGTTTCTTTTTTTAATATGTTTTGTATTATAGGGGTTATTTCATAATTCTGTCAACATCTTTTTATTTCATTTTGTTCAATCACTATACAAAATGCTAGTTTAAATAGATTGTAAGCTGTGAAATTAATATAATATAATTAAGAAAAAATGGAGGGAATCAAATCATGCTAAACATACGAAATGTAAGATTGGAAGATTTAACTGAACTGGTAGAAATTGAGCATCTATGTTTTTCAAAAGAAGAGGCGGCAACAAAACAGGCATTCGAAAAACGCATTAAATTAATTCCCGATAGTTTTTTTGTAGCTGAGGAAAATGGTAAATTAGTTGGTTTAGTAAATGGTCCTGTTATAAATGAGACTTTCATTACAGATGATTTATTTAGCGAAATTAAAAAAAATCCATCTACTGGTGGCCATCAAAGTATCTTAGGCATAGCAGTTGCTCCACAAAACCAAAATAAAGGGATCGCATCAAAATTGCTTTCTCATATCGAAAAAGTTTCAAAAGAAAAAAAACGTGATTCAATTACTCTTACATGTAAAGAAACCTTAATTCATTTTTACGAAAACCATGGCTTCATCAATAACGGTATTTCTAGCTCAACACATGGTGGAGTAAAATGGTATAACATGATTAAAAAACTGTAATAAGGCGATAGCTTTATTACAGTTTTTTTGATATTTATATAAGACTTTATGATTCAATTTTATACCACTCCAAAACTTCAGAAAGCTTCTCCCTTATACTTTGGATTAGCTCGGTCGGTTCCTTCACAGACGCATCTTTTCCAATGGCAATGAATATTTGAGCTAAAAAAGGTATTTCATTTTGTGTAATCCAATCTTTAATCCACCCAGTTCCGTCCTCCCGGGTCTGTACCTTAAACCTCGGATCAATTATTGTTTCACATCTTTGTACCCCTTCCCTACTAAGCTCCACGTAAAACTTAATTAATTTTTCTTCTCTCATACTTTTCAATTTCTTTCCAAGTGGTATTTGCGGCAAATCAAGCGGCTCATTTTCCACTTCATGACTTATCGAAACAATTTTATCGCATCTAAATAAACGATAATCATGACTAGTAAAACAATATGCAGGACAATACCATAAACCATTGCTCGCATAAATTCCAAGTGGCTGAATTTCTCGAAACGACTTTCCTTTATACGACTCGTATTCAATACTAAGTACATTTTGTCGAATTGAAGTCTCTAATAGTATTGGCAGAAATGGGGATTTTGCTTGTTTTGTTGGTATGAAAAAATCAAACCGATTTTTCATTTCATCAATATGATCTTTAACGTCAGTAGGTAAGTAAGCATAAAATTTCTTCAAAGCGGATTTAGATTGCGCTTCAAAAGGAAGTGTGGAAAAGTGTCGTAATGCATGACTAGCAAAAAATATTGAAACTGCTTCTTCTTCTGTAAAAGTAATTGGAGGTAAAACTCTTTCGTTCAACACCTGATATCCACCGTGAGGACCAACCTCAGAATATAAAGGCACCCCTAATTCACTTAATTCCATTAAATCTCTTAAGATTGTTCTAGTAGAAACGTTAAATTCATAAGCTAATTCCTTAACTGTAAACTTACGCTTCCGATTGACGAGCATCAATAGTTCAATTAATCGTTTTGATTTCGCAGACATATTCTCACCTTATTTTATAACTATGACAGTTTTTGTCACTATTATAATTTATCATATGTGTTAAGCCAAACAAAAAGGAGAATCATGCTATGCAATCAATCCAACAGAATAATAAAAAATTAGTAAAAGAGTTTATTGAGGTTTTCTGGAATCAGAACAAACTAGACAGCACCACCAATTATTTATCACTTGATTACAAAGATTACTCTTACGGTTCAACAGAAGGATTAAAACAATTCGCTAACGTAATTTTCACAGGCTTCCCAGATAGCCATTACACGATTGAAGAAATTGTCTCCCAAGGAGAAACTGTTATCACAAGACTGGAATTCACAGGAACAAACTCTGGATTTTTTAGAGGAAATGCCCCAACCGGAAATTCGGTAAAAGTATTTTTATTTAGAGAATTCAAAGTAGAAAATGGTAAAATTTTATCTCATCGTGGATTATTTGATACACCAACTCTTATGAATCAATTAGGGCCAAAATAACATAAAAACTACCAACTATTCCTATTGAATAGTTGGTAGTTTTATTGTGTTTTATTAAATAGTAAAATTCGAGTTTATTACAATTTAGCTAATACTTGATTTACATTTCTCCACTCATAAGTTAGTAATTTCAATTCAGTTCCAGAAAATGTAATCTTATCTGTTTTCAACAACTCAGCACCATAATATTCATAGAAATAGCGTGTTTTATTGTCTTCTAAAACCTCGACGAATACCCGATTATAACCCCATTTTTGAAACTGAAGGAATAATTGTTTCATTAATTGCTTTCCTACTCCTTTACCTTGATATTCCTCAAGAAGATAAATAGATGTTAAGTCACCAGAGTGTTCGACTTGATTCCTCTCTCTTTTTCCACAATCCGCAAAACCTATAATTTCCCCGCCATCATTTTCAGCAACAACTACATAATCCCCCTCTTTTGAAAGATTATAATTCCACAATTTTTCTCTTTGTTCATATGACAACTTCTCTAAAAACTCGTTAGGTATAATATTTCGATAAGTAGTTTTCCAACTATCAACATGAACTTTAGCAATGCCTTTCGCATCTGACATTGTAGCTTTCCTAATAATCAAATCTTCCACCTCGCACCACTCTTTTTAAAAATATATATACCTTCATAGTGATGAAAAGTCCTTCAATTTTTCTTGAGTTTTCCTTGTAGTGACGTAAAAAGTAGTAATCTCCTAATTAAACTAGCTACTTATAAGAGCATTTCGGGGTTTTAATTGTGGGTTTGCCATTTTTAATTGCGATTACTCTTTTTCATTTGCGATTCTCTATTTTTAACAAAAAAAAGCACCTCAACAGATGCTCTTTACTACCTTTTCCGATTATACTTCTCAAAAGTAATCGTCTGAACCTCATATTTCTTTTCATTCCAATCATATAAAAGCTTCAAATTTCCAATCGCTCCTCCACCATCGGTTGAAATCATTACAACAGCATCGGCAACTAGTTTTTTCTTCTCCACCATATAGTCAACCGGTACGTGGGTATATACACTATCGTCAGAAGACGTATCTTTAAACCCTAACGTTTTCAAATTAACTTTATAAGTTTTTTGTTTAGTTGTTATCGTTACAATATCCCCTTTTTTCTCCATTTCCACAAGACGTTTAACGGCTTCAGGCACCGATTCAATTGGAACTTCCTTATATTCTTCGCTTTGGTCATCGTTAGTACTAATTTGCAATAAATGAATCGGATCATTAAAATTATCCAATACGATCATAACTTCATTTTGTTTATCTTTATTTAAATCTTCACTAAACATTTTCGTACCATACTTCCCACTTTTCCATGTTGGGAAGTGATATAAATAACCTTCATTTCCAATTTGAACATCAAAATTTCGGTATTCTTTCTGATCAATTCGGTCAGCGATTAAATAGATATTTTCCTGCCACACATCACTTGGAATCCCATTCATAACCACTCGTTCAGCTTGTCGCGCACTTACGGAAGAACAAGTAAAAAATGTAAAAGTACTGATTAAAACAACGATTAAACGTCGGTTCATAAAAACGCCACCTTTACCATTAAGTTGTCCTAATATGGAAAATATAACCTCAAGCTAAAGGCTTTGCCTATTCACCTTCTCCACAAAAAAAAGAGAGCTGCAAAAGGCAACTCCCTGTAACTTAAGAATTTATTCCAGCAGTCTGTCCCTGCTCCTGCACTATTTCTCCCTTCAATCTTCTTTCTAATGCAGGAGTAATTCGTACAAATATAAGAATACCGATTACACCTAAACTTGTTAAAAAGAAAGAGGTCGCGAAATTCGATAAGTATGCACTTAGAGAAACGGTTATCGAGCAGATAAACATCGCTAAATTAAATGTTAAACCTACAACCGCCATATAGGAACTCCTTGTTTCGTCAGCTGGTAAGTTAGCCATATAGTTTTGTTGAACCGGTACTCTTAATACTTCCGCAACTGTTGCGATGAACATTGCTATAAATAATAGCCAAATAGAGTTACTATATGAAATCACTGCATATCCACCAACAAATGCAATACAACTCCATATTAACGTTTTTCGATCATCCAATTTTCCTACTATTTTAGAAGCGAAAAGTGCCATTACAACTACTAGTATCGTATTTTCTGTACGTAGGAAACCATTCATCTCGATTCCACCAAATGTCCAGTTCAATAAATGTTGTGTGTGGAAATCATTCGCTAATCGAATACTTATATAATTTGTTAATTGGAATTCCATTGAAAGTACTAGCAAACCTGCCAGTACATAAAGAATAAAGAGCTTATCTTGAAAAACTTCACGATAATTTGAAATCATTTTTTGAGCATGATGAGAAATCGTCTTTGTTTCCGTCTTTTCAGTAACTAAACTTTCTTCAACAAAGAACGTAATTAAGACCCAAGTAACAAGTGAAGCAACTGATAGTGCTAATAATAGTTCAAATAAATATGATTTAAATAAAAATCCTCCAAGCATGCCACCAATCGCAATTGATAAATTGTTCGACCAGTACATGATTGAGTACATAAGCTTTCGTTCCTCTGGCTTACTCACATCTATTAACATTGCCTGGTTAGCTGGCCCTGCTAGTCCCCAACAAATACTATTCAAAGTCATCATAAAGAATGTAATAAGAGGTGATGTAAACCAAGGTGAATTACAAAGCATCATCGTAATAAACGCAAGTAATCGAAGTGTTTCGGCAAATACAATCGCCTTTTTCCGACCAAACTGATCCGAAAAATATCCCCCAAAAAAGTTCATAATAATGCCTATAAATACATTTACAAGCAAAAGTAATCCTGCTTGTTTTACCCCAAAATGATTAGATAAATAAATCGCCATAAATGGAAAAATCATACTTCCAATTGACGAACTTAAGAACGATTCAAGTAATCGAATTTTAATATTTTTGTGAAACTTCAGTATCCCCACGCTCTTTCTACCTCTCTTTATCTATTAAATCTCCTTCGGTTTATACTAGTACCAGGTATACCCATTATTTGCATGAAAATTCCCCCTTTTTAAACTTTTCACTTAATTAGCATAGCAGTTATTTCCGATTATGCCAATATGCAACCCTAATACTTTTTCCCTATATAAATGAGAAAAATTGGAATGCCTAAAGCAAACCAATTTGACTTGTTTTAAAAAATTGTTTGAGTATCATTTTGTAATGCCACAGTTCAGGTATGATGGCAGCCTCACTATTTTCACCACATTTCTTTACTTTAGTGCCTTCGAAGTAAAATAGTAAGATTCCTGATCTTTCACATACAGTCCAACAAAATTTCGTATCTAATTTAGTAAAAAATAACTAAATTTACGTATCGTGAATTCTACTTATTGAAAAGAAGTTGTAATTAGACTATCATCTAATTAGATAAGTATAAAAGTAGGTGTATATTAAGTGCAATTAAGTAAAATTGTAGATTTTCATAAAGCTTTAGGTGATCTTACTCGTGTACGCATTATTGCTTTACTCCAGCAAGGTCATTTAAGTGGGCAAGAAATTGCCAGTAAATTAAGTCTTAAACCCCCAACAATTACCCATCATATGTCAAAGCTTAGAGAGGTTGGTCTGATTAAAGAGCGCCGAGATAAAAATACAATCTATTTCTCTCTAAATACAAAAATTTTAGAAATGAATGCGAAAGCAATTTTTACAGTAGGAACAGGAGGAGATTCCAATATGGAAATGTCAGTTACTGATAGTGAACGTTCAAGCATTATCAATAATTTCTTTACTAAAGAAGGCAAACTTAAAATTTATCCTGCTCAGCGAAAGAAAAAGCTTGTAGTTTTAGAGCATATGATTAAAGGCTTAGAATTTGGTAGAGTTTATCAAGAAAAAGAAATCAATGAATATTTGAAGGAATTTCATGAAGATTACGCTACTTTGAGACGAGAGCTCATTATGTGTCAATACATGTATCGCGAAAATAATCAGTATGAATTAAATCCAGTTGAATTATGGTGGTTAAAATAATTGGGTAAAAAAGAAGAGAAAAACTAGCATTTAAGTAAAATAAAATCTATTGACAGAATCCTAAAAAAAGAAAAAGAGATACTTTAAAATATCTCTTTTTCTAACTAATTATTTACTTGGATTTGTAGAAATATATTTCTTAACTACTTCCATAACATACCCCTGACAAGCATCAGCTGTAGTTGGATCATATTTACCGCCATTTGTTTTATTGTTTGATAATACGCGAATTCCTAAGAAAGCTACATTATATGCTTGAGAGATTTGAGCTGCAGCTGCACCTTCCATTTCTTCTACTGAAGTTCCGTATTTAGTATGGAACCATTTAATGCGATCAACTTCATTGTTCCAAACGTCTGCAGATCCGATTGTACCTTCTACAACCTTACCTTTAGTGTATTTGTTTTTCACAGCATTTGCAGCTGCTAATAAATCTTTATTACCTTCGTAAAAACGTGGTTTTTCAGCATTTGGATCTTCACCTGCACTACCTTCTGAAGCCATTAAGTCCATTGGTTTCCACTCCGTTGCATCAATTCCTTGGTTTTCGTCCTTCGTTTCTGTTTTTAAAGAACCAATATTAGTTGTATTTTTACCTAATACGATATCAAAAACATTTAAATTTGGATCATGACCACCAGATGTCCCTTGGTTAATAATTGCGATTGGTTTATATTTTTCAATTGCAATCGCTGTAGCAGCAGCAGTGTTTTCCATACCTTTACCTGTTTTTGCTACAATAACTGGATAATTATCTAAAGTACCTTTGTAAAATACGAAACTACCTGATTTTTCAATTTTTACATTTTTTAGCTGACTTGCAAACTTTTCAGCCTCAATTGGCATTGGCCCCTCAATTATAATTGGTTTTAGATGTTTAGTTTTTGCTTCTGCAGTGTTCGATTTAAAGTTATAACCTACAGATACTGAGATTAATAATGTCGAAATGATACCTAATAAACCGTATTTTTTTAACAATGTCTTTTCCCCCTTGATGATGATCACACTCGATGTTTTAGTCAAAAAAAATGGTCTAGAAAAAGTAGAACAATCTCTACCTTCTAGACCTACGAAAGTTAAAGTATCGATCAGCAATAAATGCCAACCATCATTATTGGTTACAAAAAACGAAACCAAGTATACTTTAACCCGTAGTCTAGTTCTTTCATTGGGAACCAGGTAGAAACGCTCAGACCATATTACTGAGCATATACGAGTAATGTTTATGAATGATTACACTGCTAATATATCAAACTCGAAATATATTTTCAATAAAAACATGAACTTTTTTAAAGAAATATATAATAACATTCGTATTTTACAGAAAATATTAGAATCAACTTGTGTAAAACAATGTTTTCGTTATCTTTTTCTAAAAAAAACTGAAATAAAATTTCAATTTTTAGAATTCGAATTTTATTGGTCTTAAAAATAATTCCTCTAAAGTGTCTTTCGCATTTTTATGTTCATAAATAATTTCAAACAATGCGTTACAAATCGGTAGTTCAACATCATACTGATCAGAAAGTTCCTTTAAAGCTTTAATTGTAGAAACCCCTTCTGCTAATTTATCAAAAGGTTTTTCTTCAACAAATGCCTGTCCAAACTTTCGATTATGACTATGCATTGAAAAGAGTGTTGCCTCGTAGTCTCCTAAATGACTTAAACCGTAAATTGTTAAATCATTTCCACCCATTGCTCTTATTAAACGAGAAATTTCTCTTGTGCCTCTAGCCATCAGTGAGCCTTTTAAACTACTATATTTCAATCCATCCAGCATTCCTGCAGCTATTCCCATGACATTTTTTGTTGCAGCTCCAATTTCATTACCAATTAAATCTTGTCCGTAATAAAATCGTATTAACTCGCTGTTAAATGCTTTAGTAATCTGTTTTGTTACTTCAATATTCTCCGAACCAATAACCATGCAATTTGGTATATTTCTTACAAAATCCTGTACATGGCCAGGTCCTACCCAAACCGCTACATTGCTATATTTCCCCACCTCTTCACAAAAGACTTGTGTAAGCCTTTTTCCAGTAGTAGATTCTATGCCCTTCATACAGAGGATAAAAGTTTTACCTTGTATTTCATTATATTGACTTAAGCCGTTTGCAAATGTTCTTAGCTCTTGGGCGCTTATTGATATAATAATGACTTCTGCAAATGATAATGCACCTTCTAAAGAGCTCGTTAACTCAATTCCATCTGGTAGGCTTAAATAGTCATTTTTTCTTGTCTGATTTAAGCCTATATAATTTCTAGAGCTTGCTCTTCCCCATAAAATTACATCATGGCCAACTCGATTAGCATACCAAGCTAAAAAAGTTCCCCATCTACCGCAGCCTAAGACAGATACATTCATACATTACTCTTCCTTCCAAAATTTATTATCGAGTAACTGGACTAAACAAATAAACAAACAAGAAGTCTAATTAGATAACTTATTAGACTTCTTCGGATTACTGAAAAATTAGTTTGTCAATTGGTCTCATAACTAAAGTCGGTTGCTACTGGAGCCAGTTATGAGGAACATGCTTCTTCTTTTTGCTTTTTTACTTACTCATGAACCCCTCATGAGGAACCTTTTTTCTTCTTTTTGCATTTTTACTTACTCATGAACCTTTCATGAGTAACCTATTGCTATTTCACAAAGTCCAATTAATAAGTAATCCTGCATGAGTTAATCCACCACCAAAACCATACAGTAAAACCTTGTCTCCATATTTAAGTTTCCCTTCCTTAACTCCCTTAACTAAAGATAATGGAATCGTGGCTGATGATGTATTTCCGCAATCTACTAAGCTATTTAGTGTTTTATCGATTGGAAATTCACTTCTTTCGCAGATGGATTCAATCATTCTTAAATTTGCACTATGTGGAACAAACCAATCGACTTCATTTAATAAAGTGGATCCATTGTTTAATACAGCTTGCATTCCTTTTGGTACTGTCGTAACTGCCCATTTGTATACTTCGCGTCCATTTTGAATGATATTATTGTTATTCATTATCTCTTCGCCAAACATTTGATTTGATAAATTTGAACAATATAGATGTTTCCCTTTTTCACCTTCTGATCCTAAGTATGAGGATATGAAGCTAGGTTGTTCTTCATCATACTCTACTAAAGCTGCACCAGCGCCATCACCAAATAAAATACAAGTAGTGCGATCTTCATAATCGGTTATTTTAGATAAAGTTTCTGCCCCAACTACTAGAATTTTTCGATTTAATCCTGATGTAATTAATCCATTTGCCATATACAAACCGTAAGTAAAACCTGCGCAAGCAGCATTTAAATCAATTGCCCCAGCATTTTTTATTCCAAGCTTTGCTTGGATAATTGAAGCAACACTTGGCGTTTTGAAGTCTGGCGTTAAAGTACAAACGATAATCATATCAACATCTTCAACAGCCTTATTGTATTTTTCCATCAAATCTTTTATTGCCTTAAAGCTTAAGTCGCTCGTATATTCATTTCCATTTGCAATTCTTCTCTCTTTTATGCCAGTTCGCTTTACAATCCATTCATCATTTGTTTCAACTATTTTTTCTAAATCCTTATTTGTTAATACTTTTTCTGGTACATATGAACCTATTGCAGTGATACGTGCTTTCGAATTTTGCATTATGGTCACCTCAGTCATATTTTTTAATATCTTTCCCATATTATATCACCAGATATTAATACTAGGTACTAATTTTATTTTAAAATTTTTTTATTCTTTTAATTTATGGGGAATTAGTTGGGGATTAAACTAAATAAAGTTGCTACAACAGCAACTTTACTTAAAAATATTACAATTCTAATGTCATAAAAACACTATTAGGATCATCTTTATAATCAGCAAAAGGCTTACAATACTTAAATCCAAAGAGTTCATATAGTTTTTTTGCTGGATCGAATGCTTCCATTGAACCTGTTTCTAAACTTATTCTCTTGTAGCCTCTACTTTTCGCCTCTTCGATGATGTGTTGGAGCATGCGCCTTGCCACTCCTTTTCTTAAATGAGCTGAAGAAGTTCTCATTGATTTTACTTCCCCATGTAATGGATCAAGTTCTTTTAGAGCTCCACATCCAACTAATTCATTTTTTTCCCATACACTCCAAAACGTAATTTCCGGTTTCTTTAATCCTTCAAGATTTAAAGCATGTATGCTTTCAAGTGGAGAATGCAGTGTCATACTTTGTAGATGCTCACTAATTAACATCGCAACCTCAGTTCCAGTTAAATCATCAACCTTAATATACACGAAATGACCACCTCATTCCTTTTTTATGATTGCTATTATTATACTAAATTTTCAACAAACTTCTGACTAGTTTATTTATCTAAACCCTAATAAAATAGAATTTTATGGAAAAAATAAATATATAGAACAAAAAATAAAAGTCAAAAGAAGGAATTCAAATGAATCGTAAATTAAATATAAGTGGTTTTCAATTCTTTTGTATGATTTTTATGTTTGGGGTCGGTGCTTCTCCACCAGTCGAAATATATGCTAGAGCTAAACAAGATGGATGGATTAGTTTATTAATAGGACTCTTTGCAGCTTGTTTAATCTTTGCGGTGTATATTAAGTTATATTCGTTATTTCCTGAACTACCCTTAACAAAATATATTCAAATCATTTTAGGGAAATATGTCGGGAAAATATTAGCACTAGTATACATCTTATATTTTCTTTATGTTGCTGCGCGGTCTTTACGTGATTTTGAGGATTTATTAACAATCACTCTGTATAATGCTTCTTCTTTAATTTCAATTGGATTAATTATGATGTTATTAATCATGTATGCAATTTCTAAAGGACTAGAAACATTCGCTCGATCTAGTGAATTTATATTTATCATGATCATCTTTCTTACATTTCTATTTATAGGATTTGAAATCATTTCAAATTTAATAAAAATTGATAATTTAAGACCCGTTTTAGAAAACGGATGGAAACCAATTTTTAAGGCTTTTCCCATTTCTTTAACCGTACCTTTTGGTGAAATCCTGACATTTACAATGATTATGCCACATTTAAGTAAACAAAATTTAGCAATAAAAGTAGGAATACCGTCCTTATTATTTTCCGGACTTATCTTAACCTTATTTGCAGTATTAAATACAGCAATATTAGGCCCATCTGTTATTGAAAGAACAACCTACCCTCTTTTAACAGCAGTTAGTTATATTAATATTGCCGATTTTATTCAAAGATTGGATACTTTCATTGTTGTAATTGCTGTATGCAACGCCTTTGTAAAAATTACAATTTACTTTTATTGTGCGGTATCTGGGGCTGCAGATTTATTTAATGTAAAGAAAAGTGACCAACTAGTCTATCCTATTGGCATTATTACTGTTGTTACTTCCTTATGGGTAGCTTCTAATTTTCTTGAGCATCATAAAGAGGGCATCGATTTAGTACCGTATTTGCTTCACATTCCACTTCAAATTGTTATTCCGGTTAGTTTATTACTAGTTCTCCTAATCCAAGGTAAACTAAAAAGCAATAAAGAAGACTTGAATTACAATTAACGAAAATTAAAAAGACAAAACAAAAGGCTTCAGTTTTCACTGAGCCTTTGTTTATTATTGCAATTTAGTATTATTGAACAACCGTTATAGTTTTAGGCGTTGATGTTACTTTAAAGCCGTCTTTTGTAACGCCATCTACAGTAACTGTATATGTGCCATTTGGTAGATCTTTATCTGGTGCCCATGGTGTCCTAAATGTATGCTCATTTTCGAATGTCGCTGAATCGACAAGTTTTCCACTAGCATCTTTAATATTAATCGTCCAGTCTATTCTATTATAACCGAGAACAGAAATTTTAGCTGGGTTAGATTGGTTTACACCAGTAGATGGAGAAATGCCCCAAGTTGTCATTATCATACTTTGTTTATTATAACTTTGATCTCCCCATGTTGTCCAAGCCATGTTTCCTGCATAATCAATAGATCTAAATACCATACCTTTTGGTTCTGAATTAACTGTCAAAGTCGTTTCGCCAGGTCTTAGTTCATAAAATGCTCCATTTACATAAATATCGGCAAAGTTAAAGTCGGTTGCATTATCTGTCGCATCAAATGTAATGACAAATTTACCGTCTTTTGGAGTTACCTTAATATTAGAAATTTTTGGTGCAACTGAATCAACGATCATTGGCATTTTAACAGTTTGTGGTCTAGCGTTTGGAGAGGCTAAAGTTGTTTTAATTACATAATAGTAAGTACCATCAGGAACAAAATTACCTGATAAGTCTTTCATATCCCATTGATATAAATTATAACCATAATCTTGATTAAACATTATGTTTTTATTAAATTTCCAAGGTTCTCCAGTTCCAGTATACTCACTATAGTCACCTAGATATCTGAGTTGTTTGCCCGTAGAATCCTCAATAGAGATCTCAGCTTTATCTAAATTACGTAAAACGCTCATTCCACCAAAAATTCCCTTATCTATATAGTTTGGCGAGAAAGCAATATGATTTAAATCAAATCCTATTCCATTATATCCTAATGGCGCTCCCCCCTCTGTACTATCATTCCAAAGTGCTGTACGACCTGCAAAGGAATCTTTTTCCCAAGCTGGAGCATCGATGTTTCGTGGCTCATCCCATTTTCCATAGAAGCCCATATAAGGCATAGTTATCGTTACAGCTTTATCTTGGTCTTTTGCTACTGGTACAAGACGAACATATCCTTCTACAAAACTATTTTTCTTTAATGAATCTGGTAATGATACATTAACCGTTAACATTTTTGATTGACCTGGTTTGATTTTCAATGTAGATCCTATTTTATCTGTTACGATATTATCATTTACAGTGACTGTTGCTCCCTTAATTTGTTCACTTGATAAGGTTAAATAATCTTTTGAATCTAATTGTCCATCATGGTCTAAATCAAATTGCTTTGTTTCTGTTTTATCTTTTAATAAATCAACATATACATTGTATTCAATATCAGCACTATTATTTTTCCCTTTAGGTGCATCAAAAGCATCTACGTTTAATTTAAAGCTTGTATTTTGTCCGATCTCTTTTAATGCTACTGAACCAGCCTGTTCTAAAGGAGCGTTTCGATTTGTCACAATAACTGGTGTATTAATCGCATTTTGAATTTGCATTAAACCTGAACCTTGAATACGTGGTGAATATGGAACTTCACTATTTGTTCTTGGATCCATCACGATTTTAGAAGTATTCATTAATGCAACTTTTGCTTTTAAAACTGTATCTTCTGAGTGTTTTAATCCTTTTTCATAAAGTGATTGTAATACTAATGTTGAACCACCTGCAACATGTGGTGTAGCCATTGATGTACCACTCATTACTTGATACTTATTTCCAGGAATTGTTGAATAAATGTTTCCACCCGGAGCCGAAATTTCTGGTTTAAAGTCTAATGTAGGTGTCGTACCCATTGATGAGAAATAAGACATCGTGTCTTTATCTGGATTATCTACCCAATAATCGCCGATATTTTTCATACTTAAATATTGCCCAGTAGGCATTTTACTCATTTTATCTAATAATGCCTGACCAATCGATTTACTTGTTGAAGCAGTTGGTGTTGCAGATGGAGTTACTGGTAGAGTTGCATAATCAGGCCAGTTTGAAGGTGGTATCATAATGATAGCTTTTGCTCCTGCTGCCTTTGCAGTAAATTGTATAGATGAAACTGTACTATATGAATTTAAAAGTTTAACTACGGCAATGTAATTCGTTTTTCCTTTTGGATAATCAGTCGCTTTTTTTCCTTCATTTACATATACCAAATCATAATTTGTATTCGGTAATAGATTATTAGATACGTTAAATGCTTGTCCATATTGAGTATGGTCCTTGAAAGGAACCGCTAGACTTCCATCTGAAATTGCATTCATATGAATTTTAGTATTTTCATAGGAAGCAACTGATAATGCAAATGGACTTACTCCTGGTGAACCAACAGTTCCAATATCAGGATTTTCCGCATATGGTTGTAATGTTGAAGGAACTAGTAAGGCCTTTGAACTGTATGCTGAATTTCCAGCAGCGACTACAACAAGGGTACCTTTTTCAGTCGCATTTCTGATTGCTTTTTGGATTGGATCATAATTTTCGTCTACTCTTCCTGCATCTGTTCCTAAGCTCATGTTAATTACATCTGCGCCCATTGTAACAGCATGCTCGATTCCTGCGATAATATCATCCTCTGAAGCTCCGGGATTACCGTTATCAGAAAATACCTTTTCCGCTAGTAGTTGAACTCCAGGTGCAATACCAGCTACTCCGCCATTCGCATCATCACCATTTGCTCCAATCGTTCCAGAAACGTGCGTACCATGGATGCTACCTTTTGGTCCAGGAATAACATCCGTATCATTGTCTGCCCAGTCATATCCAGATGGTACTTTATCTGAATACCAAGTTTCATTTACAGCTGTTGTTGTTGCAAACTGGTCAAATTTATCCTTTGTCCATTTTTCTTTCGCTTTAGCTGCATCTGATAGTGTCATATCTTTGTGAGTCCAATCAATACCAGAATCTACAACCCCAACTAATAAGCCTTCCCCTTTATAACCATATTGCTCCCACACCTTTTGAGCTTGTACTAATTCTTTACTTGCTGCCATCGTTTCGTGGAATGTTCTAGCAACTGCAACATGCTTTACGCCAGGAATCGACTGGATATCTTTTAAATTTTTATATTCTGTTTCAATACTGAATCCATTAAAACCTTCAAAGTAGCGGTGTCTCACTTTAAAAGCTGCTTGTGATTTAGCATTTTTTTCTTTTGAAATTTCATCAATTACATTGTCTTGCTTTTCTTTAAACATTACTTTTTTATGCTCAGGTGTCGCTTGCTCGCTATCAGCTGGCTCATCCACTTCAACGATTAAATGGACAGTCTCATCTGGTTTGAATGTTTTTGTAACTTCTTGATTGTTTCCTTCTTTATACATTGAGTCTTGAGTTAAATCTATTTTATTCTTTGCAAATAAAGATGCTCCTTGATCAAAAGTTACATCAGAAGAATCAGTTGAATCAGTTTGAGGTGTAACGTTATCATTGTCCGCAAAAGCTAGTGATGTAAAAAGTAATGAAACTAAAGCAGTTGTAGACATAACTTTAAATGCTTTAAATTTTCCGTTTTTCATAACAACACTCCTACAATTTTATTCTGTATTTACTTAAATCCACCTTGGATCCATAGAGTAATAGTTAAATATAATAACAAACTTAAGTTATCCTATTCTTCTGATTTTCGTGGCTGTTAATTAAATACAATTAAATTGTACATCTGACATAATTGAACGTATATTGGGGGAATCCTACTAAGATCTTTCCCAAACTTTTTTATCATATTTATACGTTTCACTGTTAGATATATGCAAAAAACTTGTTACTTTGTGGTAAATTTTATAAAATTTTGTCGGATTTTTTACTTTTTTAACGGGTATATTAAACAGAAAATTGGGAAAAATCTAACAAAAAATTCATTTTTATTATCTAAATTTCTATAACCTTGACGAAAAACAGGATAAATGACCCATCTAATTGCAAGTAAAATACCGAAAATTATGAATTTAATCAAATAATTTTTTGTTTTCTTAGATAAACTTAATATGAAACTATATTTAGCTAAACAAACAACAAAATAAAAAAGAGTCATAAAAATATGACCCCTTTACACATTACATTTTTCCTAAAGTAAAGCCCTCAAATAACTGCCCGCCAAATGGATTCAAAACTTCATCAACTAATTTGATTATTCGATTCTTTTCACCTTTCGTATAAAATGAATCAAAAGCTTCTACAAGAATGTTTGCAAACTCTTCGTTGTATTGTCTTAATGAACGTATGATCCACTTTGAAGAACCAATCCATTTACCATTTGTTCTTAAAACGAATTCACTTACTAGTTCTGCTAGCGTATTAGCTATAAATAATTCTTCCGCTCTATTTGAGGAACCTATAAAATCATTTAGTGCATCCGTAATAAAATATCGCTTTACTTTAATTATTTCCTCTGACCATTTTTCTGGTCCCTTATCTAAAATATCATTTGCTTCTTTTTTAATATCCTCAATTATTCCTTCATCCCTTAAAATGATTCCTTCAGAAACCATTCGTGGAAGCGAAGGTCTAGCCCTCTCGTAATCACTTTTAAAATATTGTTTATAAGATGTTAAATTGTGTACAAAGACTTCTATATCCCAACCGAATTCTTTTAATGACTCTCTATATGAAGAGCTAAAGCTTTTATCGAATATAACAATATCAAGATCAGATGTTTCTGTTGCTTCGCCGCGGACTACGCTACCTGCTAGTAATGCTCCCTGACACTTTGGAAAGTACTGTTTAATAAAGTGTTGTGCTGCTTCAATTGGGTTTAACTTATTTAAATGCTTCATTTTCGTATCCTCTTTCCTAAGAAAACCTTTTAATTAAAGAATACAAAAGTTTCCAAGTAGAAAATAGTCTTCTATTAAATTTATAAACTTGGATAAGATATTTTATATTTTTTTGACACCTCAATCAACTTCTGAAGTTTTTCATCTGAAGGAGGACCTATCGGTTTATTGAATCCTTTATTAAATGGAACAGATAGTTCTTTTACAAATTGGTCAAAACCTGAAGGATAAGCAGTAACAATGAATTGAGTATTTTCAGAGCGCACTTTAAACGTATGAGGAATTCCCCGGGGTGCAAATACATAATCCCCAGCCTTAGCTAAAATTGTATGATCCCCAATAAAAAAAGTAATTTCTCCTTCTAATACATAAAACGTTTCATCTTCTAATTCATGTACGTGAAGAGGGGGTCCACCATCTTTTTTACCGTTACAATGCAAGACACAAAAAACCCCATTTGTATCTTCCCCACTTACTAATATAGAAGTAAAATCATTTAAAAAGAAGTAAGTATTCTCTTCTGTAATACCTCGGTGCATAAAGTCGGCTATACTCTTTTGTTCGAAAGTCATTTAACCCTCCCCATCCGATATTTACATTATTTTAAGCTTAAACTTAAGCGTACTAGTTAATGCTATTCATAGAAAATTAGCTTATTCGTTCTAAATAATTTAAATGTATCTATTAACATATCTGAAGTAAAACAAATTAGGTTCTTCAATGCACAAAAAAAGGCTAGCACCGCTAACCTTTTTCGTTGATCATTTATTTAATTATTAGGATACAGAATTTCATCAATTATTCCATATTCTTTCGCTTCTTCTGCACTCATAAAATAATCTCGATCTGTATCCTTTGCTACTTTCTCAACTGACTGTCCTGTTCGGTCAGAAATTATTTGATTAATATGCTCACGTAATTTTAAGATTCGGCGAGCAGATATTTCAATTTCTGTTGCCTGGCCCCTTGCTCCTCCTAACGGTTGATGAATCATGATTTCACTGTTCGGAAGTGCAAAACGTTTCCCTTTTGTTCCCGCTAGCAAAAGCATCGCACCAAAAGACGCTGCCATTCCTGTACAAATTGTTCTAACATCTGGCTTTATATATTGCATCGTATCATAAATCGCAAATCCTGCTGAAGTTGACCCACCAGGGCTATTTATATAAAGTGAGATTTCTTTATCAGGTGCATCTGCAGCTAAAAATAATAATTGTGCAACTACACTATTTGCTACATGATCATTTATCTCATCACCGATAATAATAATTCGATCTTTTAATAAACGGGAATATATATCATATGAACGTTCACCACGATTAGATTGTTCAATTACATAAGGAACTGTTGTCATTTAAAAATCCTCCTTAAAAGTGTTAATTGGCTATGCAGCCATGCAGAGAGTGCTTGAAGGAGATTGAGTTCGAGCTGACTGGAAATTAGGGATTAACATTTTAGGAATTTCAACAATACGATTTAAGGAAGGAATCGCTTGAATTAATACCGTAGGGTCTTGGACTTCTAGAGCCATATGAAAAACTTCTTCAAGCTTCTCGCGTTCTTCCTCATTCCAAAAATATTCTACAGAAAGGGATTCGTCATCTTTGTTGGTTTTATCTAAACGCTTTTTCGCTCGATGTAGGCTAGATTTTATGGCTATTTCTGTTGTTCCTAGGATATCTGCAATTTCCTTAGACTTATATTGAAATGCCTCTTTTAGAAAAAAGATAATTGCTTGTTTTGGCGTAAAATGTTTAAGTAAGAGCTCTACACTATTTATTTTATTATCAAGTGGATGATCAGTTGCACATTGGGAAAGTTCAACATCAGGAATAATCAGTTCATCTTTTCTTTTTCGTAAAGTATCGATCCAATGGTTGTAAGCTATCCTATTTAACAAAGCCGAATTCATTTTTTCATTATTATAGTATTTTACTGCTTTAAAAAAGGCTTCTTGAGCGATATCGTCACCATCCCATTCATTTTGGGCTAGAAAATGACAATAGCGTTGCAGTTTTGGATAGTACTCCTTCCAGTAGAATTCATCAGACTTTTCATCCTGATTTCCTTTTTCTATGCTGTGCAGACTACGCTTACTATACATTCGTGCTCACTCCTTTATCAACACTCTCTACCCTTTAAACGAAAATAGGAGCATAAAAAGATACGGGGATAAAAAGTTTTTTTATTTAATTTATGTAATTTATCTTAAAACTCTTCTATCATTATGATATTTTCTACTTTTAATGCATTTTAACATAACTAACTTGTTTTCTAACAATACAAAAAAACGAGAAAAAATTATCCCCGCTTCTGTCTGTATTTAAAATTTTAGGTTCAAATATTTATTCTCACCACTTAATTAGCCCCATTTACTTCTTTCACTGCTCCAATTACTGAAATAACAGAACCAATTGCTTGGATCCAGCTTCCTGTTGCTACCAAAGTTTCAGATTCCGATGTATTACTTTTTTTTAGATAATCCTCATAAAAGCCAAACTCTTTTTGTTTATTTTCATTTTCTATAAGATCATGTATTGCTTCTGACCACCCAATTGCCTGTAATGTATTTCCTATAATTTGTGTTATGCTCCCTACAATGTTTTCGGATTGACCAGGGAATGGATCAAGCTCAATTGCTTCTCCAACATTAACGCCTAACCCTAAAGCTTGTAACAAATTACCTGCAATGAATAATTTATAGGATGATTCCTTTCGAATGTCAAAAACCAACCCTGAAATAACAGTAATATTCCCACTTGCTGTTATTTCTTTTCCAACTGCCCTAAGTACAGTCCCCTCTGCTTCAGCATCAATACCATTTCCTGTAGCCTGCAAAACATTTCCGATCAGAGATAAGTCATCTCGAATACTACTTTTTATATAATTGGACGGCGTAGAACCAATTGCAGCTGTTATTGTTCCAATTGATACGATCACAGAACCTACAATTGCTTTCGATTCGCTTCTCATTTCAACCACCAATCCGCTAAAAGAAACCTTTATCGTAGTATTATGAAATAAGGGCTAATTGTGTGCCTACTTTTAAAAACTTAGTTTCTTTATAAAAAACCATACAATATGGAGTAGGATACTTTATTTAGGAATAAACAAAAAAATCGGTAACGATACTAGATCGTCACCGACTAAGGATAGAAAACTTATATTTTATTACTCTAATCCAAGATCCTTTAAAACATCATCTAAAGTTTCACCTTTATATTTCTTGACTGCCTTTGGTGCATTGTCATTCCATGGGTTTTGCATAGAGTAGTTATCGATTACATACTGCATATCTTGCTCATCTACTACACCATCATAGTTGATATCTGCGTCACGCTTATTTGTGCCCCAATATGTTTGGATGTATAGAGCATCTTTCACGTCGATTACATTATCTTTATTTACATCTCCACCAGGGATATAATCATAATCAACTGGTTTAGATCCCGCTGTTACCTTACCGTCTTCTTTTAAGCCAACTGTAAAATCTTTCTTGAATGTGAAATGCCCTGGAACGTCAATTGATAATGTAAATGGCTTATCTGTGATCGGTAATCTAGTCGTAAAGCCATTTGGAGCACTTGAGCTATATCCTAGAGGATCAGATACTCCATATTCTTTTCCATTAGAATCTTTTACACTAATTTTTGTTCCGGCTTTGTTATAGTCAATCTTTTTCGCAACAATTTCTCCTGCAGTGCCAATACCTGTAACTAATCCTTCTGGCTGAACTGAACTCCTCATTAGGGAATAAGTAGGAGTAATATAGAAATAAGGTTGGATACCCTGCGTTGTTACCTTACTATCATCCACATTCGTATAAATAGCATTAAAGAAAGTAGATGACCCAGTTGGATCTTCAAATGTCATTGGACCTTTGTAGTATTGGTCTTTTGCTTTAAATGTCAAGTCTACTAAAGAAGTATCTCCAGTAATACCTGTAGTCGCAAGGTCACCAAGTGCTGTTGCTGTGATCGTCATTTTATTGTAAGTATTGTTAAAAGAAGTAGTTGTATATTGAACATCTAGTTTTCCACTATATGTTCCATGCGGCTTAACACTTACAGTATCTAAGAACTGGACTGGATATAAGAATGAGTATTCAGCTTTTTTCACTTTAGTTCCTACATTTTTTGATGAGAACGTTACTGTTGTTGTATCTCCCATGTTGATTCTCTGTTTATCAGAAACTGCTGTAGAATAAGCAGTGCCTTTTTTCACAAAATAAACGTCTCTAAAACTTCCATAATTTTCAACAGTTGATTTATTTCTGTCATAGAAATCATAATGTGTAATTGGCAATGATACTGGACCAGCTGTAGCCAATGGTATTGAACTATTGAAGTTTCCATTCTGGTCTACTGGGATGTTAATTTCAGCAGAATTATTTGGATTATAATAATACATTTTATTCTCGCCTTGTGAAGCAGTAATTCCTGCAGCTTGCATTTCAGCTATATCTTTATCAAATGCAGCACCTGTTACTGTAACAGTTTTATCAGTTGCATTAGCTGTTTCAACGATTTGTCCTGCTTGATAGTTCATCGTAACCTTTGGCTCTTTCTCACCATAATAAACAGGTGCATCACTTGTGAAGGTTTCACCATTATCATTTGTACCTACTAATCTAATTTTCCATAATCCAGGGTCAACTTCCTTATAATCAAATGCAACTGGGTTATCCGAATTTCCAGTTAATGGATAATATTGACCATTATTCAATACACCTTGGAAATAATATTCAATATTTTCATCCGCACCCATTCCATCAGCTGAACCAAGGTAACCGATCTCTTCGTTTGTTTTTGGATCTACTAGGAAGAAATCAAAGTTACGCATATGGGAGTTTAGTTTAAAGTTTACTCCAAGTGACCATCTTGTCGCATTGCTACCTGCTTCATATGGTAGGGTAAAAGCAGTTGGAGCTCCCTTAACATAATCAATTCCTTCTTTTACTGTATGAATAGCAAATGGAACTTTATATGTTTCATTAGGATTTTTTTGATTTGTATAGACAACATACCCTTCATATGTTCCAAGTTTTGCAGTTTTCGGAACTTTGATCGTAGCATCCATATTAGCACTGCTGTAACGTTTCACTTTAACTGTTGATTTAACATCTAATGTAACGCCATTAGCTGCTGCATCTTGGTCTGCTCTAGAGTCATTTGTAAACCGACCATCCAATGTCTGGAATTGAACTTTTACATCAAATGTTTTATCTTCAGAGCTTTTATTAAAGAACGTCATTGATCGTTGATCTGTTAGATCCTTACCTTCAACAGATTGTTCACCAAAACTTAATGCACCAGTAATGTTTTTAATTGTTTTGATTCCTTTACTTGCAAGCGTAATCGTACCTTCTGAATCACCACTACCGCTAAATGTCTTCGTCTTGTCTTTCACTTGAATTTCCGTTTGTGCATGAACGGCTTTGTATGGATTTACAAGACCAGCCCCTACTTCGTATACACTATATTTATCATTTAACGGATCTGCTGTATTCATAAGTGATGCCTTAATATCTGCTGGCGTCATGTCTGGATGAGCTTGCTTTAATAATGCCGCTACGCCTGAAACGTTTGGTGTAGCCATCGACGTACCAGATAAGCGCTCATAAGCATTTTGAAAATCTGTTAATGCATTCCCATTATCGTCCTTATGCATATATGCAGGTACTGTTGAGAATACAGAGACACCTGGTGCTGTTACTTCTGGTTTTATATCATATAGCACACGTGATGGACCACGAGAACTAAAGTCTGCTAATTTATTACCTTGTGTGACAGTTTGACTCATATTACCGAATGTAAAGTCAATCGAATTTCCTTTCATAGCTTCAGTTAGAAGTAGTTTACTTGTTATAGCTGTACCTTGTTGGTTGTTTATTAAAAACGTTGGAATATATCCGTATGTGTTACCTAAAAATACATCTTGTAATGTATCTCCAGGCGTATTGATTAAAAATACCGCCTTTGCTCCGTGTTTTTTAGCTGTATTGACGATATCAGCTATGCCTAGGTTACCACGTTGTGCGATAACAATTTTTCCATTTACATCAATCGGTATCGTATAACCACCATCCGCATCACGTTTATAATAAGCAGTATCTGCACCAGATCCTACGTTTACCACTTTCATTGTTTGACCTTGAAAATCCGCTATATTATCAGAATCTCCTTGGGCAGCTAGCTTCAGTTTTGTTGGTGAATCACCAGTTGATAAATGAGCTATTGCTGAAAATTGTGGAATCGTAACAGATGTATCACTTGCTCCAACTGTGATTGCTAAAGGTGCATTTCCTGGAGAACCTAATGTATACATTTTATTACCAGAATTTCCTGCTGCAACTACCGCTGTTACACCTGAAAGTACAGCATTATTTACCGCGATTGCCGTAGGATATAATGGATCATTGTAGTTTGCTCCAAGTGACATACTGATGATATCCATACCTTCTGATACTGCTTTGTCAATACCAGCTAAAATTGCTGAAGTTTGCCCAGATCCATATCGACCTAAAACACGATAAGCATAAATGTCAGCATCTGGGGCAACACCCGTAACCGCATAGTCCGCATTATTTTTACCTTGTCCCGCAATAATCCCAGCTACATGTGTTCCATGCTCAGTATAAAAAGCTTCACCACCACTTGTTTCAGGTAGTCCAGATTTCTTCCAATCAGCATATGTTGTTTCCATTGGATCATTGTCATTATCAACGAAGTCATAGCCGCCTTTAAATGCACCTTTTAAATCCGGGTGATTGTAATCAATTCCCGTATCAAGAATACCAATTTTCACGCCCTTACCTGTATAACCTTCTTCATGAAGTTTTTCAACGCCAGGGAAAGTTACCATATTATGAGTTGGTCCTTGTTGCCCAGACGTTTGTTCTTTAACAGTTGGATCATCTAACTGAACTTGTAAATCACTCCATACTGCTTGAACGGCATTCGATTTAAGTAATGATTTTACTTTATTAGCAGGGAGTGTCATTGAAACCCCATTAAATGCTTTTTTGTATGAACGTTTAATTTTGTATGGATTTTTCTTCTCTTTTAGTTCTTTACTGAAGATCGTTTTTAGATCTTGACCAAACGTTTCGTGTGAAGCATCTACTTTTGCTTGTGCATCTGATTCAGAAAGATTTGAACCTGCTGTCTCAGCTACCATTACCGCTGTTTGTGCAGGCTTGTCCTTAAATTCAACAATAACTGAAGTTTGTGCATCACTTGTTAAATCTAAATCTGGAGATACTTGAAGTCCTTCTTTGTCACTAACTTTTAATTGTTTAATTGCCTCACGTTGAGCTGGTGTAAGAGCTGATAAAACTTGCTCCACTTTTGAAACTGGTTGTGCATGAACATTGTGTGTAATCGACATCGGATTAAATACGCTAACTACAAGACCTGTTGTAAGTGCCACAGTTGTAACATTTTTTTTGATTTTTTTCATCTTTCCCCCATCTTCCTCTCTCTCTTGATAGTCTCATTATATTGAGATTTGACAGAATTTTAGATTTCATAAATTTTATCAAATTACATTTTTTTATAATTCGAACATTTTAACAAAAAAAGGACAAGAAAGCAGAATGAATATCTGCAATCCTTTCCTTTTTTATAACAAATGAACTTTACGATAATAGAAATTGAAGATGGTTCTTCAAACAAAAAGCACGAATGATAAATTATTAAGCGTTTGTGGCTTATTTCATTTATTTTAACTAATCTTTTTTTTTCAACCCGTTTTCTTTTCGTCTCTTTTTCAATTTCATCCAACCTAGAAGTAAGTGTCTCAACAAATAAATTTTTATTTTCTTCATTTGATACTTATTTAAGACCCATCTTTTTTCTTATCCAAATACATAATTTTCCTTAGAGAAACCATCCTATTGTCAGGAGGTGGTTTTATGTCTGAACCATTACAACCAGGGAATAAAAAACTTCCTGATTTTAATGAATTAAACGATCGGATTATTGCTGAACATGGTACAACGGGACCGTCTTTAGTGATTAAAACAAATTTGGATCCTAAAGATTCTACTGTGGATAATCCATATTATCGTAACGAAACACATACACCTAAAAAACCATTTAAAAATTATTTCGAAGAGTGATTCAAAATTGAGCTCGGTTAATACCGGCTCATTTTTTTATACAAACCCACGATTGAATGATTTTAATGCAAACGTACATACTAAGAAATATATGGCAATTTCTTAAAAGGAAATGTTTATACTTTTCAATGTACTAGGAGGAATACGATTTTGAGTCCAACAAAAAGTATGCTATCGGTCTTTGCCTTAGGTGGAATTAATGAAATTGGAAAAAATATGTATGCTATTCAATACTTAAAAGAAATTATTCTAATAGACTGCGGTTCTAAGTTTCCAGACGAGAGTTTATTAGGCGTTGATTTAATCATTCCAGATATTACGTATCTAAAAGAAAATCAAGAAAAGATTAAAGGCTTATTTGTTACGCACGGTCATGAAGATCATATTGGTGGAATCCCATATCTTTTGAAGCAATTGAATATTCCAGTCTATGCAACGAGATTAACGCTTGGATTAATTGAGCTTAAATTAAAAGAGCATGGATTATTAGGAGAAACTGAACTAATTTTAATCGATTCTGATTCAGTTATTAAATTTGAACATTTTTCGATTTCATTTTTTAAAACAAATCATAGTATTCCTGATTGCTTAGGCATCGTATTTGAAACGCCGGAAGGAACTGTAGTACATACTGGAGATTTTAAATTTGATTTAACTCCTGTTAACAATCAATACCCAGATATTCATAAAATGGCCGAAATAGGTAGTAAAGGAGTTTTACTACTTTTATCAGAGAGCACAAACGCTGAAAGGCCAGGTTCAACACCATCAGAACGGATTGTTGGAGAGCATATAGTAGATGCTTTTATGAAGGCAAAACAAAGAGTCATCATTTCAACATTTGCTTCTAATGTCCATCGCGTGCAACAAATTGTTGATGCCTCTATTATCACTAATCGGAAGTTAGCTCTACTTGGGAGAAGCATGGTAAATGTTGTCGAAGTTGCGATGGAGCAAGGATACTTATCAATCCCTGAAGGTATGTTGATTGATAAAGATGAAATTAATAATTTCGCACCAGAAGCGATTACAATTTTATGCACAGGTAGCCAAGGTGAACCCCTTGCAGCACTTGCTCGACTAGCTAGCTCCAGCTTTAGAGGAGTTGACATTTATCCTGGTGATACTGTAATTTTAGCTGCATCACCAATTCCTGGTAATGAACGCGGCGTTTCTAAAATTATCGATAATTTTTACAATCTCGGAGCAAATGTCATTTATGGGTCAGGAAGCTCGACTGGAATGCATGTTTCTGGTCATGCTTATCAAGAGGAGCTTAAGCTTATGCTTACATTAATGAAGCCAAAATATTTTATTCCAATTCATGGTGAGTACAGAATGCTTCACCATCATCGTTCACTTGCTGAATCTGTTGGTGTCAAACGAAATAATATTTTTATCATTAAAAACGGTGATGTTGTCGATATTCTACAATCAGAAGCAATTCAAAGCCGAAGAATTCCAGCTGGAAATATTTATGTTGATGGAATGGGTATAGGAGATGTCGGTAACATTGTCCTTAGAGATCGAAAACAACTTGCTGAAGATGGTATGGTTGTAATCGTCATCACCATTAATAAAATGGAAAGAAAAATTATCTCAGGTCCTGATACCATTTCAAGAGGATTTGTCTATGCGCGTGATTCAGAAAGTTTATTGAAAGAAGTAAATCAAATCGTCACATCATCCATAAACGAATTACTTGATGAAAACAAACTCCAATGGGGAGTTATGAAGCAAAATATTAAAAGGTCTCTTGGACAATTTTTATTTACGAAAACAAAGAGAAAACCGATGATTTTACCAATAATCATTGAAATATAGAATTTAAAAAAACTCCCTTACAATATAATTAGGGAGTTTTTACTTTGATTCGTTTTCTTTAATTTTTGAAATTAAGTCAATTAAAGAAATGTTTTCTTGATCAAAATAACCATTCATTGGACAAGAACTATTTTCTAACCGCTTTAGTACAAACGGGATTGTAAAAGTTTCGATTTTTAATTGATCATTTACCTCATCCCAAAAAAGAGGCGTTGCAACAGTTGGTTTTCCTTTTCCTCTTGTGGAGTATGGGCAAATAATGGTTTTTCCTTTCGCGTGCTGTACATAATCAATATAAAGACGGTTCCCTCGATTTTTTTTAAATCTTTCAATCGTAAAATCATCTGGAAATTTTTCAATTAAATAATGTGCAATAAAAGATGTAAATATTCTTGTTTCATCATAGGTAAGAGAATTTTCTTTAATTGGAATATGAATTTGAATTCCTTTACTTCCTGATACTTTTGGGTAGCTTTTTATTTGAAAAGAATCAAAGATTAATTTCATTTCCAATGCGGCTTTTATTGCTAAATGAAATGCATCTGCATTAGGTGGATCTAAATCGAATACGATTTCAATCGGGTTATCGGCTTTATATGTTTGAAAAGGTATATGGTATTCGATCGCTAATTGATTTCCTAACCATAGCAATGTTGATACATCATTACAAATAATAAAATTATTCCCCTCATGTTCTTCGGTTTTAATAAAACCCGGAGCATAATCTGGACAGTTTTTTTGAAAAAAAGATTCACCGTCTATTCCATTTGGAAAACGAATCGATGTTAATAAACGATTTTTTAGAAATGGAAGCATAAAAGTGGATATTTGAGCTAAATACGAAACAAAGCTCTCTTTATTTATATATGGATCCTTCCATATTACTTTTTCAGGACTGGTAAGTGTTAATTCTTCCTCCAAATTAAGATTACTCAATAGTAAGCCATCCCAAGTACATTCATTCCATGCATGCTTTAATTGAAAGGATATAAATTTTGCATTTGTTAATTGGTTGTTTTCTATACTTTGAAATTCAAGTTCAATACAGATTCCAGGCTCAACAAATTTTATATTTCCTTTTTTGCTTTTTTTATTTGCTTCGATTGCTTTAATCAAAATTCTCTTCTCTTCCTCACTAAGTCCATTTGAGAAGGACCCCATTTGCAAAATATCATTTTCTTTTTTAAGTCCTACTAAAAAGGATTCTTCTTTTATATTGAAACCTAAAATAAAGAAAATGCCTGTATAAATTTTATTCCGTTTTTGAAAAAAGTAATGATTCATCGCTTATTTCCCCTAATCTGTAAGAGTACATTCTTTAGGATCTTTTTCGATAAAAGCTTGGATACTTGGTTGTCTTAATGAATGACCTTCCGTCCATTCAATGAATTGAACTTTAACAGTTAACAATGGCTGAATCCATTGAATTTCCTTTATTCTTTTTGGTTGGCTACTAAATGGATTGTTTTCTATTTTTATCGTATTAATGACTGTAGTAAGGTCTTTCCATTCTGATTTCGTTAATTTTCCTGTTCCAACATGTCCTATAAACACGAGTTGATTATTTTCGTTATAAAGTCCTACTAAAATAGAATTAACAATTCCTGAACGATACGTTACCCCACCGATTACAGTAATAACGTCCTTATAATTTTTTACTTTTTGCCACGCATTGTGCTTTCCATTGATCAAGTATTTACTATTTAAATTTTTACATACGATACCTTCTAAATTATGTTGTTTCGCAACTTCAAATAAGGCAACTCCATCAGTATTATTTGGAACTAACTGAATTTGCTTATTAGGTTGGATTGCTTCTACTAATAAATTTTGTCTCTCTTGGAGAGATAATTGCGTAACCCATTTTCCATTGTAAAAAAGAATATCAAAAATCATATAGTAAATAGGGACAGCTTCTATAGCGGAATCAACCCGATCCATGCGTCTAATTCCATCCCTTCGCATTACCTCATGAAACGATGGATTGCCATTTTGATCGAGAGCGATGACCTCCCCGTCTAAAATGATTGATTGAGCATTCGAATAGGATTTTATATTTGTTAGTTCTGGAAAAATATTTGTACGATCATTTAATTTCCGGTTAAATAATTTAACTTCTTTCCCATCAAAATAGGTTAGGATTCTAACACCGTCCCATTTTATTTGCGAAATCCATTCAGGACCATTTGGTACAATATCTGAAGAAATAGGCTCAAAAGGAAAAATTGGATCTAGCTCCATTACTACCTCCTATTTAACTCGTTGCTTTTTTAGGCGCTTTAGTTTTAGGCTTTTTCGGAGGTGTTGCTTGTCCTTTTGTTCGATCGATACTCGCTTGTAATGCAGACATTAAATCAACAACATTTTTTTGTTCTGCCGGTTTCTCCTGCCCTGTCGCGATATAATCATTTTTATTAACTTTTTCCGAAATTAATTGCTCTAAAGCTGTACGATATGTATCGGTATAGTTTTCTGGATTAAACGTTGTCGTTAATTGTTCAACTAGCATCATACCAGCCTGTAGTTCACGCTCCGCCAATCCAGCCTTTTCAGGAACACCACCTGGCAGATTTTCAATTGCTCTAATCTCATCTGGAAAATGTAATGTTTCAAGAATAATCGCATTTTTATATGGACGAATAGCAGCTAAATGCTGTTTGCTACGAATTGTAATTTTTGCAAGTCCGATTTTCTTACTTTTCTTCAATATTTCCGAAAGTAAAGCATATGCCTTTGTTCCACCAGAATCAGGACCAATATAATAAGTTCGATCAAAATACACTGGATCAATTTCTGCTAGTTTGACAAAATCAATGATTGATACAGTTTTTAATTCAAATTCTTCTTTTAATTTATTCATTTCCTCTTCTGTAATTTCCACAACTCTACCATTAGGTGTTTCAAATACTTTAATAATTTCTTCGGGAGTAACTTCATCGTCACAACTAGCCACTTTTTTATAAGAGATCGGTGTTTTACAATCCTTATGATATTGACGAAACTTTATATCCTTATCCTCAACTGCTGAAAACAACTTTACAGGGATTGTAACTAATCCCATGCTAATTGTACCTTTCCAAACTGTATGCATATATTCACTACCTTTTTTGTTTTTATGATTAGCTTTTGTTAAATGAATGGGTTTAATTCAATTTGCTTTTTATCTCCATCAGAATAAAAAACTCTTAGAAAAGAAGACTAAAAAAGTTAATCAACATAAGTCTTATATGGAGGATCGTATGAATAACTCAAATGATTTACAAAAAATGAATAAGGAATTTCATTATATGCCTATTACATCTATATCGAGTGGTAATGGGATGGAATTAGCGAATGATTTATTTTATGAAACAAATCAAATTGTGAATTTTTGCTTATACGGTAATCCTAATTTATCAAGTGAGTGGGTATTAATTGATGCCGGTATGCCAAAATCATTTGATAATATTATGGAGTTAGCTAAAAAACGATTCGGTGAAAAACACAAATTAAAAGCAATCATCCTTACTCATGGACATTTTGATCATATCGGGGCAATCTTTGACTTAATAAAAGAATTCAATATTCCTGTTTATGCACATGAAAAAGAGTTACCATATTTAACAGGAGAAAAAAATTACCCAGAACCAGATGGCACTGTTGAAGGTGGATTAATAGCAAAGTTATCGCCATTGTTCCCAAACGAAGGAATTAACTATGGAGAATATATCCATGTTCTTCCTGCAGATGGTTCTGTACCTGAAATGCCAAATTGGCAATGGATCCACACACCGGGTCATTCACCTGGACATATTTCACTTTTTAGACATGATGATCAATTATTGATTGCGGGAGACGCCTTTGTTAATGTTAAACAGGACTCTATTTATTCCGTTCTAACTCAACAAAGAGAAATAAATGGTCCACCTAGATATTTGACGACAGATTGGGAGGCAGCATTGAATTCTGTAAAAAAACTGCAGGCTTTACACCCTAAAAGAGCAATAACAGGTCACGGCTTTCCATTGCTAGAAAACGATTTAAATGAGAAATTAGACTACTTAGTTAAAAACTTCAACACAATCGCCAAACCTGATTATGGACGATATGTTTAAAAAATAGCGTTACTTAGTCAGCAAATATATAGGTAAAATTAAAACTCCCTACATTTGTAAGGAGTTTTTAAATTTAATATTTAAATCATATAAACCTGGGCTATGTTCATTCGGCATATTAGGAAATTCTGGAACTGGAAAACATTTTGTAGTTTCGGTTATGTCTAAGTCTCCGCCATTTCTAGATTTGTTTTAAGTGGATTTAGCGGTTTCTGAATCTTCGTTAGGCTTAATATATTTAATTGACAATATAAGACCAAGAACTCCTAAAATTATGGAAAAATACAACATATAATTATCTGGTTTACTCATCAAATAGGCAAAAACTGGAGGTCCCGCTGCTACCCCCACAAACCGTAAAGAACTATAAAGAGAAGTAATAGTCCCTCTTTGTTCCTTCTCAATCCCCTCTGTTATTAATGCATCTAAGCTTGGTAAAGACATTCCGATTCCAATCCCACTAATCAATAAACTCGTGATAATCATATATATATCTTTATTGATTATCGGCAGGATAAAAGAAATACTTATTAAGATAAATCCGATCACAATGCATTTTTTCATTGCACCTTTTTGATTTCCAATTTTTTTACCTGTCTTATAAGATGTGTAGGATAAAGCAGCGAGTGGGATCGCTAACACACATCCTTTCCATATGCCAATTATGTGATAGCGTTTTTCTAATATTTTTGATAAATAAAAAAGCATACCAAATAATATGAACATGATAATGGCACCTAGTATAAATATCGTATAAAGCCATTTGCCATTATTTCGAAATATTTTTCGAATTGATCTGATAAACATTTTAAACTTTTTCTTTCTTTTATCTTTTCTTTTTGACCTCATAGGTTGTTTTGGTGGTTTTACAAAAATTAATATTAAAATAATTGAAATTAAGCAAAGGAACGGTATTGATAAAAATGTTAAATACCAAACAACCGCTGCTAATACTGAACCAAGTATTGGACTTAGTACTTTTCCAAAAGTATTCGATGTCTCAACTAAGCCTAATCCTTTACTCACTTCATTTTCATCCTTAAACATATCTCCCACACACGGAATAACAACAGGCATTGCCCCAGCAGAACCAATCCCCTGAATGATTCTCCCAACAATTAACCAAGCGTAAGGATTTTCTAATTTCCAACAAACAAAGCCGGCTAAGGCTCCTCCAATTCCCGCAATAATTAAACTTGGAATGATTACTTTTTTCCTTCCAAATAAATCCGACAAATAACCAGCGATAGGGATAAGAATGATTGCAAAAACTGAATAAACAGTAATAATCATCGAAACTTTAAGGCCAGATATATTTAATTGTTGTTCTAATTGTGGAAGTACGGGAATCAACATTGAATTACCTAAAGTCATTACAAGAGGTACTGTAGATAGCGCCCATAAACTCCGCGTTTGTTTTTTATCCATATTACCTCCGCGTTTTGTGTAACTAAAAACAATCACAATCTTTATATTTCCCAAGTAACGTTTTTGGTTGAATTGTAATTTTTACTAATTACGATTTGCCAGATAAAATTGGGGCAAAATGAAAAATATACCATTTTGAAAGGAGGAGTCTTTATGACTACTCTAGAGAATTCAGCTAATTATTCTCATTTAAATTTATGGTCTGGAATTTTATTTGGCCTTGGATTGGTGGCATTTTTTGATGAAGCAGTTTTCCATCAACTTCTTCATTGGCATCATTTTTACGATAAGTCTACAACAAGCCTGGGACTGATCTCTGATGGTCTATTTCATGCCTTTAGTTGGTTCGCAACGATTGGCTCCTTATTTATGTTTGCGAATTTAAGAAGAAAAAAATCAATCTATATTAAAAGATGGATCGGCGGAGTTTTACTCGGAGCTGGTTTGTTTCAACTTTATGATGGAACAGTTCAGCATAAATGGATGAAGCTTCATCAAATTAGATATAACGTCGATATTATGCCCTATGATTTAACTTGGAATATTACTGCTTCTATTATGACATTGATCGGTTGTATTCTAATTTTTAAAACTCGAAATAAAGGTGGTCAATTTGAGGGATAATTATTCGTTTGATCTACTCATTATTTTATTAATTTTACTTTTTATTGTTGGATATTTGGTTGCTGCGAAAAAACATAAAAAAAAGCCGTGGCCAAAATTACGCTGTATCTTATGGGTAACTGGTTTTGTTTGTATATTCGTTTCGGTTATTGGACCAATTGCAAAACTAAGCCATCACCTTTTTGTTTTCCATATGATTATGCATTTGTTACTAGGTATGCTCGCTCCATTTTTTATCGCTTTATCTAGACCGATTACATTATTATTAACAACATTAAAAACTCAACATGCAAGGCGTGTGACACGTATTTTAAGAAGTGCTCCAGTTCGACTATTAACTCATCCTATTACAACAATGCTTTTAAATATCGGAGGACTTTGGGTATTATATACCTCCACAGTGTTTAACTTAATTCATGAGAGTACCTTTTGGTTAAATTTTGTACATATTCATTTGTTTTTTTCGGGATATTTATTTACAATCTCAATCATTGCGATTGAACCGTTCTCTCATAAATTCAGTTTTTTGTTTCGCTCATCAATTATGATACTCGCATTAGCAGGTCATGATATTTTATCGAAGTTTCTTTTTTCAAATCCATTAGACCGTTTCGGTTTTAATGATGTTCAAAATGGTGCGGTCTTAATGTATTATGGAGGGGACTTTGTTGATTTGTTATTGATTACCACGCTTTGTTATTTCTGGTATCATTCAGCAAATTCGAATAAAACTAGCGCAATTATTTAATGGACTTTTTTCCCACATATATTCCTTCTAAAGATGCACAAAATATTACTGCATAAAGAAGGAGGGTTAAAGATGAATAAAATTTGTCTTACATTATGCACAGTTTCATTATCATTTATCATTTCAGCCAATGTTCACGCTGCTTCAACTGGACCTGACGCTACACAATTAGAACCAAGCTATGATCATAATGGTAAACATATCAAAAGAGATTTTAACAATACTTTTAATGATCCAAACCACGTTGTAAATGACACGAAAAATACAGTTAAAGAAGGGTATTATGATACAAAAAACACGGTTAAAGAAGGGTATTATAATACTAAAAATAATATAAAAAATACAACAAATGACATGTTAAATAACAATAACAATGGAGTAAATAATCCAGTAAATAATGATGGGAATTATTATCGACGAAATGTAAGTGTTACGCCTACACCTGTTACTAACACATTAAATACAACTGACAATAACGATAATAATCATTTCAATTATGGATGGCTTGGACTTCTTGGATTATTAGGATTTGCTGGTCTTCGAAAAAAAGAAAGAGTTGAATAAAAATAATAACCTTATTGGGGCTTTCTCCAATAAGGTTTTATTTATGGACTATGTTTTTATTATGAATTACCTCTTTATAAAAATTGATTTTTTGCTCTAACATTTTATTCGTTTCTTCTAATGTTTTAAGCTGATGTTCAATGGACTGTTTATGTTCAACTAATAAATCCAACCTAGCCAAAGAAGTGTGCTCACCTTCTGTATATAAATGTGCATACTCTTTAATCTTATTAACTGGCATTTGCGTTTCTTTTAGCTTAAGGACAAATCTTAACCACTGAATGTGTGATTCAGAATACAGCCTCTCACCATTTGCATTTCGATCTGGAAGAATGATCTGTTCTTTTTCATAATAACGTAATGTATGTGTGCTTATTCCTAACATTTGAGCGACTTCACCAATTGAATACATAAGTACCTCCAGTTTGAGTGAAAAATAAAAAGTTTGACTTAGAGTTTACTCTAACCAGTATAATGAATCCGTAACTGATACACAATTAATTTAATTTTAGTATAAACCAAATTATTGGGAGGAATTTAGATGAAAAAATATACTGTCATTACAGGTGCTAGTTCAGGAATTGGTTATGAATCAGCTCTTGCGTTTGCCGCACGTGGAAAGAACCTAATCATCGTTGCTCGTAGAACGGAAGAACTTGAAAAATTAAAATCAGAAATCGGTAAATTGAATTCAGATCTTGATGTGATTATAAAAACAGCTGATTTATCTGTTGTTAAAAATGCTTATAATTTATATGAAGAACTTAAAGAATATGAGATTGAAACTTGGATTAATAATGCAGGTTTTGGTAATTTCGCTTCTGTTGGTGAACAAAATTTAGAAAAAATTGAAAGTATGCTTAACTTGAATATTGAAGCTTTAACGATTTTAACTTCACTATACGTACGCGATTATTCAACAGTCGAAGGTACACAAGTTATCAATGTGTCATCTGGTGGAGGGTATACAATTATTGGCAATGCCATCACATATTGTGCGACTAAATTCTATGTAAGTGCCTTTACAGAAGGGCTAGCTCATGAATTAAAAGAAAAAGGTGCAAAAATGCAAGCTAAAGTATTAGCACCTGCTGCAACTGAAACAGAATTTGCAAAAGTATCCTATGATTTAGAAGAAAACATCAAATTCGAAGGCGTTCTGCCAAAATATCATACTGCAAAAGAAATGGCCGGTTTCATGTTGGAGCTTTATGACAGTGAAAAGATGGTAGGAAAAGTCGATGGAATTACTTATGAATTCCAATTATTAGATTCACTTTATCCTTATGCAACAAGATTAGAAAGGCAGGATTAAGGGTAAGAAGCGTCTTTTAGAACCTTCTCCTTAACCTTAAACTCTGCATCCACATTTTAATTTTCTAACAATAAATTTAAATGTGGATATTTAGTAGCCCTATATTCAGAAGGGCTACTTTTAATGTATTTTTTAAATATACGACTAAAATAATTTGAATCTTGAAAACCAATTCGTGTAGCAATTTCCTGCATACTTAAATCAGTCATTTCTAAATAAAACATTGATTTTTCAATTCTTATTCTATTTAAAAAATCGATCACACTAGTACCCATTTCTTTTTTGAATAGATGACTGAAATGATATTTACTTACGCAACAATATTGAGCGATTTCTTCTAGTGTTATACTAGTTTGATGATTTTCTTGAATATACTTAGTTGCTTTACGAATAACAGGAGTCATCTGATTAATAAATGAATTGGCTATTTGAATCGTTAACCAGTAAGCATATTCGCAAACCTTTTTTTCGAATTTATCATAGCGAATAATATGATATAGTTCTTGAATTATTTGAGCGTTTTTTGACATGATGAGTGTTGCATTCACGCCTGACTCAACTACAACCCTAGAGATTAACATAATTAAATCGACTACTTCAGTCTTAAATACGTCTTCATTTAATCGGCATGCATTTGCTACCTTATCAAGGAAACTTTTTAATTGCTTGACTACACCTTCTTCATCACCAATTCGAACAAGTGCTAATAATTCAATACGGTCTTCGGTTGATAATGCTCTTAGTGTATTTTCTTCCACTAGTTTAATATCACTATGAAAGATCAGTTTGTTCCCTTGAAAAAAACGACCTGACATTGACTTTCTAGCCTCTTCAAAAGAGTGATATAACAAATAAGGATCACTATATTTTTTACCTATTCCAATTGAAACTGAAATCTGAACTCTATCCAATGAATTTTGAATTTCTTCTGCCATTCTATAAATCTTTTTATTGAACTCGATTTCACTATCTACATCATCTAGTTCAATTAGAAGAGCAAGCACACCTTCTTCTACCCAGTTCCATAAATAAGAAACTCCGATCGTCTGATCAATTTGATTGATAAGTTCATGGCCAATTTCTTGTTTCCACTGCTTTGGGTTTTCTTCTGCTAAATCAGGATAGCGATCAATCGAAATCACCATTACAATATTTGGATTAGTATTAATGCCACATCTTTTTTGAACTTCATCAAAATTTCCTATATGGACGAGCGTACCTGAAAGTAACAAATTTGAAAAAGCTGATTGAGTAGCATCTCGATTCATCTTAATTTCTCCTTTTTAGCTTATGATTTTTCTTAGTTGAACGTTTGGTAGTAAGTATCAAAATGAATTAGCCATAAAAAAAGAAGCTGTCCTACTCTTAGAGTATAACTGCTCCCTTACAATTTTCATAATTCCATAGCGCCTATTTTCTCTTCAACAAGTTCAACAATATCTCCATCATGAATGTGATTACGAATTGTTTCGATATCACGATAAAAATAGCGATCCTCTTCAACTGCTGGAACTTGATTTCTAATTAACTGATATACACTTGCCGTTACCGGTGACGGTTTTAGTGTATCATGGAATTCTAGTGCTTGAGTGGCAACCATTAATTCGATTGCTAAAATATGTTCAAGTTTTTTTGAAATCAGATAGGCTTTCCTAGCAGCGAAATAAGCAAAGCTAACAACATCCTCTTGATTTGCACATGTAGATGTATTATCAATCGTTGCTGGATGCGACAGAACCCTTATTTCATTGAGTAATCCTGCTGCGGTATATTGCGGAATCATATAGCCGCTATTTAAACCAGGATTGACAACTAAAAAACTAGGGAGCTCACTTACATGATAATTTACTAATCGATCAATACGACGTTCTGTTATTTTCGCTAAGTTTGCCATACCTATACAAATTGTGTCTGCATCAATTCCCACATAGGAAGCATCAAAATTTCCACCCATTAATGCAAGCCCGTCTTCTTCCTCCGGCCAAATAATCGGATTATCACTTGAAGACATCATTTCATTATGAATATTTTCCAATGCATTTTTAAATACCTTCTTAACCGCCCCATGAACTTGCGGTATACATCTAAGACTAAGTGCATCTTGTAATCGATAGTCTTTATACTGTTCCGCAATCTCACTTCCATCTAGAATTTTTGAAACGATTCGAGCTGTCTTTGCTTGTTCCACATGTTTTTTTACCGAGTGCAGTCGGGGATCTAAAGCTTTTATCGTTCCCTTCAATGCTTCTAGTGACATAGCACCAGTAATATCCGCTGTTTTAACAGCTTGAATAGCATTATATATCGAGAGTACAGCAAATGCTGTGGCTGATGTAGTACCGCTTAATAGTGCAAGTCCTTCTTTACATTCGAAGGTTACTGGTTTTAGACCGGCCCGTTCCAACGCCTCGTGGCCGCTTAATAACTCATCCTTATACCAAGCTTTTCCCTCTCCCATTAACACTAGCGCCATATGAGCCTCAGGTGATAAATATGCTACAGATCCCTCGCCAGGTACAAACGGCAATATATCATGATTAAGTATGGATGCTATTAACTCTAACACTTCTATTCTAACGCCTGAATAACCTTGACCTATATTATTTAAAACCATTAATTGAATGGCTCTTACCACTTCTTTTTCAAGTGGTTCCCCTACAGAAACAGCATGAGAACGAACAATATTTCGTTGAAGAGTATGAGCATCTTCCTTTGAAATAACTTCGCTTACATTGCTTCCAAATCCAGTAGTTACCCCATAAACTGCTCGTTCTTCTTCAAGAAACTTTTCAATTAGATTACGCGACTTATTTATTCTAAGATAATAGTTTTCTGTAAATGATACTTTTGCTCCATATCTTGCAACAGCAATTACTTCATTAATTGATAACTCATGGTCTCCAAGAATAACCTCTTTTATATTTTTTGGATGAATAAAATCGTTCTTTGTCATCAAAACACCTCTTACATTGAATATCTTAAGTTTAATGACTTGATACTGATTGTTTAGTTGGTTCAGGCTGATCACCTTCAAGTAATGGATTACTAGCTTCATTTAATGAAAGCGATTTTGTTTCAGGAGCCCAAGCGATCGAAACAATTGTACCAATGAATAAAATAATAGACATTCCGATCATAGAAGGTGCCATCCCCATTGAACTAACACTTATCGGTAAAAGGAATGTACCAACAGCTGAGCCAATTCGGCTAACTGCTGTTGTCAATCCAACTCCAGTTCCACGTATCTCGGTAGGAAATAGTTCAGCAGGATACACTAATGTTAAATTAGAAGCTGCTGACATGACAAATGTAAAGATTGCAAACACAATAATTGCAATTGTATGCAGACCTTGAGGTAAGACTGTTAATGCGAATAATGAAATCGTTAAAATAATAAATGTATTAATTGTAAACCCTCTACGAGTTAACTTTTCAGTACACCATACACCAGCTAACGCCCCTACCAGAAGGAACAGGTTTAGAACCATGTCTACACCAAATGTTTCTTCAAATCCCAATTTACTTAAAATAGTTGGTAGGAATGTATAGATTGCGAAATATGGAACTACCTGACACATATAAAAAAGTGATCCGAATGTAGTACGTTTCCAAAGCTGCTTATTGAATAAATCAGTAACCTTGTATGCATGTTTAGAATTAGCATCGACTGATTCATCCATTACAGCATTTTCACCAATATACTTTCTTACAATAGCACGTGCTTCTTCAACACGGCCCATCTTTAATAACCAACGTGGAGACTCTGGTGTTCCGAAACGTAAAAGCAAGACCACTAGACCAGGAATTGCTGCACTCACTAACATCCAACGCCATGCATCTGGCCCCGTTTTTTCTAAATAATAACCAACTAGATTTGAAGCTACATATCCAACTGTCCATAAAACGTTTAATGATGATAATAACATACCTCTATACTTTCTAGGTGCAAACTCCGCAAGTAAAGTAGAGCCTACTGCATAATCTCCTCCTAGTGCAACACCGATTAAAATCCTTAATGCAAAAAGCGTATATGGATCGTGAACAAAAAACTGTAAAGCAGATGCGATTGTAATAATAACAAAGTTTGCTAAATAGATTTTCTGCCTACCAATGCGATCTGATAATCCGCCAAGAAACAAACTACCGAAAAAAAGTCCGATTAATGCGGAACTACCGATTAATCCTTCCCATACAGAATTTAATTTCATTTGAGGACCTAGTAGCGAAAGTGCCATACCGATAATTCCTAAAGCATAGCCATCCGAAAAATTCGATCCAAAAGTAAGTCCAGTAATACGAATATGGAATTTATTAAGCGGTGCATCATCCATCATAAATTTTTTTTCCTTCAAAAGAATACCCCCTTTTTTTACTTTTCAGATATAAAAATTGTAAAAAATAGTAAGTAATCATCAAATAACTACTTACTTAACCGTTTCTAAAGCGCTTCCAAAATTTTCAGTATTTTTAATAAATTATAATTATTACTCCTTAAATTATCTCTAGATAAAGTTTCGGATTACTAGCACAATATTGCTGAAATATTAAGTGTAGGGGATGACGGAATGATGAGTATGATGAAGATAAGTTAAAAAAAAGAGATAGCTTATTGGTTATCTCTTAGAAATCGATGATAATCACTCTAACATACTCAACATCGAGAAAGACGAACACAAGGTGAACTTCGTATTAACGTTGAACTTAGGTGAATATTTGCGAATCATTATTTTAAGATTAATTTAGAAGACTTTTTATAGTTTTTATCAATTTTCATTTGATTTGACCTTAACTCAATCTGTTTTACTGTTATTCCATTTATTTTTTGATCCATTCACAGCGTTTCTACATGATTCGGTTGACTTATTTGCAGTTTTCACAATTTTATTTGCAGATTTGACTTTTTTATTTGTAGATTTGCCTGATTTATTTGCAGTTTCAGCATTTTTATTTACAGTTTAAAAATCGGTTTAATGAAAACATACTCAAATCAAAAGCAGTTTTCTGATTTGTTACTAGGTCAGCAATAATCTCGCCTACAACGCTTGCAAACTTAAAGCCATGGCCTGAGAAACCTGTGGCAATGATTAAATTATTGTAATCTGGATGTTGGTCAATAATGAAGTGTTCGTCTGGAGTCATTGTATATAAGCATGTTTTCCCTTTTACTAATCTCCCATTTGCAAGTGGCATATATTCACTTAAGAAATTTCTCAAATCCGTTTCATCTTCAATAAACTCTCCAAATTCTCGATTAAATTGTTCAGGGTCTACAATTTGCCCTCCATCATGTCGACCAATTTTTAGTCCGCTATTATGAATACTTGGAAAGCCGTAATAATGTCGATCAATAAGATCAATCGTAAAAGCTGGTAGCGAACTAGAATCATATAGTTGATGATCACATGCAAACCAAGCAACAGTTTTACGCGTAGGTTTTACAGGTATATGAATACCTGTCTTTTCAAGAATTTTGCCAGACCATGCGCCTGCACATACTACAAGTTTATCCGCTGTGTAAACAGCATTCTCTGTACGCACTTGCGTCTTATTAGTACCTACCTCAATATCCACAACAGGTGAGTTTGTTTGAAGACTATTTCCTTTCTCGATATATAGTTCTTTATACGCCCGAACACATTCTTCGCTAAAAAGAATGCCGGAAGACGTTTCTAAACAACCTATAAATCCTTTCGGTAAACGTAAACCGGGCCATCTTGCATTGATCTCATTACTATCCATTATTTCAAGCGGCAACGAAAATTCTTTTGCACTATTTATTACTTCATTCGTAAAAGTCGAGCCAGGCGCACCAGCACATAAAACGCCTGTTCTCGAGAATAATTGTTTTCCAGACAATTGTTCTAACTCATCCCATAATTTTTGTGCGCGTAATGCTAAAGGTACGTATTCTCTACTTTCTCCATATGCATGACGAATGATTCTAGTATCGCCGTGATGGCTACCAAAGCTATGTGGTGGATCAAAAGAATCTATTAATAATATTTTCTGATTTCCTTTTGATAAATAATATCCTGCTGCCATTCCCATAGAGCCCGCTCCAACAATAATTACATCATAGTGATTATTCAATCATTTCACTCCTTACCCTGTTCATTCGTATGACATATTCTTTTTGTCTTTACAATTTACCTTCTTATATAAGCATTTTTTGTAAAACAAGCTTTTTCAAAATAACAAAAAACCCGTTTATGATCATTCATAAACGGGTTCAATAGTTTTTATAGTTTTTCGTATGCTGCTTGGTATTTTTGAATATCACCAGCACCCATAAAAATTAATACGCTATTTTTATGGTTTTGTAAATTGCTGATATTGTCATCAGTCAATAGTTCAGCACCTGCAATTTTACAAGAAAGGTCTTCAATTGTTAAAGTACCTTTATCTTCTCGTGCAGAACCAAAAATATCACATAAGTAAACTTTATCTGCTTTTTCTAATGTACCAGCAAATTCATCTAAAAATTTACTTGTTCGTGTAAATGTATGCGGTTGGAACACTGCTACAATTTCACGGTCAGGATATTTTTGACGTGCTGCTTGAATCGTCGCTTGGATCTCGGTTGGATGATGAGCATAATCATCAATTAACATTTGATCTCCGAAGCGTTTTTCACTGAAACGACGCTTTACGCCACCGTATGTTAATAATCTAGCTTTAATAATATTAACATCGATTTCTTCATAATGGCAAAGCGCAATTACCGCTAAAGCATTTAAAATACTATGATCACCATATCCAGTAATATCAAAAGTAGCGTAATACGTATTACGGACGAATACATCAAATGTTGTACCATTTGTATGTTTTTCGATATTACGAGCTTGGAAATCATTGTCCTCGTTAAATCCATAATACATTACAGGTACTTTTGCATAAATTCGTTGAAGATGTTCGTCATCTCCACATGCAATAATACCTTTCTTTACTTGATCAGCCATTTGTTGGAAAGCATCGAATACATCATCTACACTCTTATAATAATCCGGATGATCAAAATCAATATTAGTCATGATGCAATAGTCTGGAAAGTATGAAAGAAAATGACGACGGTATTCACAAGCTTCAAACACGAAATACTCGCTGTCTTTTTCACCTTTCCCAGTACCATCTCCAATTAGAAAAGAAGTTGGACGCGCACCAGAAACTACATGGGCTAATAAACCTGTCGTAGAGGTTTTACCATGTGCTCCAGTAATTGCAACGCTAGTAAATTTATTCATATATTCCCCTAGGAATTTATGATAGCGTGCCATCGGAATTCCTTTTTCAATAGCAGCTGCAATTTCTTCATGAGTATCAGGAAATGCATTACCCGCTATAACGAATTGGCCTTCTTTAATATTTGCTTTATCAAATGGTAAAATCGTAATATTTTTTTTTCGTAATTCATTTTCAGTGAAAAAGTGCTTTTCATAATCTGATCCCTGAACGGTCAAACCAGAATCATGTAAAATTTGTGCCAAAGCACTCATTCCAGTACCTTTAATCCCTACAAAATGGTAAACTGTCATATTAAAAGAACCTCCAAAATCGATCACTAATACAACGGCCTATCTCTTAGACAGTATATGTGTGAATAAAAGAAATGGCATCAATATTTTATAAATTTGATGCATTGTTACTTTGCCGAGTCTAGTTATTTTTTTAATGATAACTAACTTAAATTTTTACGCAATTAGTATTATATCACTTAAACTCCCATAGGACTATTTATTTTAAATCCCACTATGAGGAAATAGATGGAAAAGTAAATACTTTAAGTCATCTGCTTATATTAAAATACTATCAATCTTAAATTGATTTTTTTGTCCCTTTATCGTCTAGGGCTCATTTCTACTTTTTCTAATCGAGGATTTTCACGAAGCTTTCTTCCAACTTTCGCTTGTTGCACACCATTTAACTCGACATTATCACCTGTAAAGCCTATATTAACTTTTAATAAACTTCCGCCTACACCATATAAATCTACTGGTACACCTTGCTTCTCAAAAGCTAAGATTCTTTCTACAGTAAATCCACCGCTTACTACAATTTGCACATGCTGATACCCTTCTTGATCTAGTGCATTTCGTAAAGCAAAAATTAAAGGAGGATTTACACCCCTAGGGTCAAAACTTCCTAATAATTCTGGATTACCAATAAAATACTGATCAATCATTGTTTTCGATGTATCTACACGTACAGCCTTTAATTTGCTACCGTATTCTCGTGCAACCTTTAAAGCGTCGTTTATGACATCATTATTATAATCTACTAAGACAATTAAATCATCTTGTGGATAAACTTCTGTATATGCACGCGCAGCTTCCACAACATCACCATTATACATTTGAATTAGTGCATGAGGCATTGTACCCATACCTTCATTGCCCCACCACTCATTCATTGCATGAGTTGCTTGTGCAGTTGCACCACCAATAAATGCAGCATAACCGTCACCTGCTTGAGTCGTGAAATGATCATCACGATCTCCCATGAAAATAACAGGCTTTTTAATGCCTGCGGATTTTGCAGAATGTTTTACATTGTATACATTTGTAGCAACAGAAGTACGTCTAGCTAAAATACCATCAATAATTCCTTCTAAATAGCCAAAATCAGCATATTTACCTTTAATTGTTAAGACAGTTTCAAATGGTTCAATCATATCTCCATCCTTTAATGAATGAACAATAAGATTTTCTGGATGATCGGCAAAAGTTTGTAAAATCGCAATTGCTTCATCCGTTCCACATAATACTGCGCTTTCTCTTTGGAAAAATTGCATTGTTACTTCAGTATCTGGCTTCTTTTTTCGAATGATTTCTCTAGTTTTTAAAAAATATACAGCTGAAAACCAGCCTTCTCCGATTCTCTCATCAAATTTAAATGTTCGGTTCGTTAATCGGCTTATTTTACCTTGTAATTTTAAATCTAATTCTTTTTCCATGAATCTTCACCTGCTGAAAAGTATCGTTCTTTTTTTTCTAGTATGGGTTAAAATAACTTTAACATTCGTTACTTAATTTTTATCGAATTTCTAATATATCACTCAGAACGAATCTCCTCTAATGATGTAATCAGAACATCCCGAGGTTTACTTCCATTTTGATTCGATACAATCCCGTGATCAAACATTAGGTCAATTAATCTAGCTGCACGGTTGTATCCAATTCGAAAACGTCTTTGTAACATTGAAACAGAAGCACCTTTTTGATCAATGACAAACTCCACTGCTTCTTCAAACAGTTCATCATCAACATCCTGTGCATCCGCTTTTGCTACAAGTTCCTCTTGGTTAAATAAGTAATTCGGTTTTTGTTGGTCTTTAACAATCTCTACAACATGTTCGATTTCATCATCCGAAACATAAACGCCTTGTAATCGAATTGCTTGAGATTTTCCATTATCTAAGAATAACATATCTCCTCGTCCAAGTAACTTTTCAGCTCCGCCAATATCAATAATTGTTCTAGAATCTACTTGTGAAGATACTGTAAACGCGATACGCGTCGGTATATTTGATTTAATAATACCTGTAATGACATCAACTGAAGGTCTTTGTGTTGCAACTAATAAATGGATTCCGCATGCTCTTGCTTTTTGGGCAATACGACAAATATAAGTTTCTACATCCCCTGGAGATACCATCATTAAATCCGCTAATTCATCAATAATAATGACTAAGTAAGGTAACTCATCATTATAAGCACCTTTTTTCTTCGCTAAATCATTGAATCGCTTAATATCTCTTGCTCCAGCATGAGCAAATAAATCATAACGTCGATCCATCTCTTCACATGCCCACTTTAAAGCAGCAGTCGCGGCTCTAGCGTCAGTAATAACTGGCGAAATAAGATGTGGAATATGATTATACGGTGCCAGCTCAACCATCTTAGGATCGATTAAAATTAATTTCACTTCATGAGGCTTCGCTTTATATAAAATGCTAACTAAAATTGAATTAATACACACACTCTTACCAGATCCTGTTGCCCCGGCAATTAAGCCGTGTGGCATTTTTGAAATATCTGCATAGACAGGCTCTCCACCTATATCAAGACCAAGAGCAACAGTCAAAGGTGATTCACTTTGCAAAAATTTATCCTGGCTAACTAATTCTCTTAAGTAAACAGGCTTACTTTCTTTATTTGGTACTTCTATGCCTATTGCACTTCGACCAGGAATCGGAGCTTCAATACGAATATCTCTAGCAGCTAAGCTCAATTTAATATCGTCTTGTAAGTTCGTTATTTTATTTACTTTCACGCCAGGATCAGGCTGTACTTCGAAACGAGTTACTGTTGGACCTTGAGTTGCAGCAATTACTTTAGCTCCTACATTAAAATTATGTAATGTTTCTTGTAGTAGTTGCTTTTGATCTTCAACCCAATCCCCATCATTAAATTGTTCAATTGGGGGTTCAACTAATAAATCTAATTCTGGTAATTCATAAAGTACTGGTGGTTGTTCAACTAAACTTTCAGGTTCATTAGTTTGATCAATCTGATTTTTAGTCTCCATAGTTAAATTCGTTTCTGTTTTACTTTCTTCAGGTTCAACAACCTTCTGATCTTGAATCCCTTCAGGAGTCTTGTCATGTGTGATTGGATCAGCAATTATTTCACTTGGCTGAACTTTCTCTGAAGATAAAATTTCACTTTGTTCAGATAAACTAGCATTCTCGATCAACTGTTCATTTTGTTTTATCTCAACTTCTTCATATACCTTTTCTACTGTTGCAGCAGATTCATTTTGTAATTCACGAAGTTGTCTCATTATATTTGCTTTTCTTGAAGCCTCTACATCACTTCGAAGCATCATTACATTAAAAGGAAAATGGCGTTTTTTCTGACGTTTCTCGATTGGTTTAGGTTCAGCTTCTTCTTTATTAACTTCATTTTCAGTCTTTATCTGTTCATTTGAATTGGTAACAGCATGTTGATTTATTTCAACGGTTTCTTCTACTTTTGCTTCTACAATTGAATTTTCATGCTGTACCGCTTCTTCCTTAATCTCTTTTAGATTCACATCTGACTCGTCTGTTAATTCCGACTTAATATCATTCTCTTCATTATTTTGAACGAGATCAATTCCTTTGTCTCCGTTTTCATCAAATTGGACCAAAGTATCAACTTTATGATCATTCGACTCATGAATAGATACATCAGGCTGTGCTTCTTCAATCTCAACTTCAGCCTCTACTTCGATTTTAAGGGTTTCGAGTTGTACTTCATCTTTCACATCTACTACTGTTTCAATTTGATGCATATCATCCTGTACAACTTCAT